>JBDHBK010000517.1:0-2231 GCA_039592635.1 Gemmatimonadota bacterium | reverse complement strand
ACCGTGGAGGGGGAAGACCCGGCCGACCACGATTTCGGTCAAGATGAAACAGGTTCGCCCCGCGCCTCTGCCGTACGACAACCCGTCGCCCGCCCTCCTGGAGGCCCTCGACAACGTGTCGGAGACCGGGTGGTGGATCAATCGGTTCGTCACGCCCGGCATCGACCAGCGAGGGCGCACGCGTGAGAAATCGGTGGCCAGCTTCACGGCCGACGTTCAGGAGATGCGAGACCGCCTCCGAAGCCCGGACCCGATCTTCGGCGGCGCTCACACCGCCGAGGCGGAGATCAAGGCGTTCCACGCGGAAATGGCGCGGGCGTTCTCGATAGCGGCGTCCGGCGAGCCGATGCCGTTCGGCACCAGCACTCCCCAGGGCGAGGAAATCGCCGCACAGGCTAGAGCCATCCTGCTCGACCACGTGCTCTTCCCGTACAATCGCCTTCTCGGCATCAAGAAGACGCACGATTCGACCCGCGAGTACGGGGCGCGGGCGTCCGGGGCCTTCAGTCGCTGGGCCATACACACCGAGCACATTCCTGACGATCGTCTCGCCGCGGTTCGCTACGTATTCGTACGCCTGCTCGACGGAGTAGAGGAGGTACGGGCGTACAACAAGTCCGTGTGGCATGACGAGCGGCTGGTCTGGCTTCCACTTCAGTACGGACTCCTGCCCGAAGAGCACGATTCGAACCCCGAGCTGGATGCGATCATCGAGCGTGCCGTGGGGCGTGAGTTCTACGACGGAAACAACGCCTGGTACATCATCAACGCGCAGTTCCAGTTCGAGCTCGCCAAGGCCCTCGAGCGGGCGGAGGACTACCACGTCCTGTGGATTCACGATATCCGGGGCATCACAGGAACTGGCGATCCGGATCGTGTGAGCTTGTTCCACGTCAACCTCTACATCGAGACGCTGACTCAGAAAGTCCGTGAGTACGATCAAACAGGCAAACTGCCTACGTACATGATCTTCATGGACCAGCACTACTACGAGATCAACAAGGCCCGCC
The DNA here is from genome assembly GCA_039592635.1 of Gemmatimonadota bacterium. Lineage (GTDB taxonomy): Bacteria > Gemmatimonadota > Gemmatimonadetes > Palauibacterales > Palauibacteraceae > Benthicola. The sequence goes on along the minus strand of JBDHBK010000517.1, from coordinate 1,221 downwards.
GGTGGATCAGCTACCTCGAAGATCCGATGCACTACCGGTACGATTTCCCGGACGGTTTTGAGTGGATGGCGGATTCGCTGGCCGTGAGCCAGGCGGCGCTGCGGGAGGCCGTGGCGGAATCCAGGCTCCTGCAGGCGGAGGCCAGCCAGTTTGGCCAGGACTGGCTGCGCAAGCGCATCAAGGTGCACGCGAGTATCACGAATCCGGCCGACCCGACGTATTGGGCCAGAGAGCCCTTCCCTGTGGTCTCATGGCCGGACAACGTGATGCGCGACCACCGAAAGATCTCCTTCTACGACATCACGGAAGACGATCCATACCGTGGAATGGTGATCTACAGCGGCATGGGGATCGGCGAGCATTACATGGGCCCGACGTGGGAGGATCGTGCTGTGATGCTCGAGGGCCCGGCCGCTCTCGACATGAAGAACGCGGCCCGCGAGCTCCTGCTGAACCAGGGTTTCAAGCCGGAGGAGATCCCGGTGCCGCTGCAGCCAGAACCCCTGGCCGACGACTACTGGGACCGCGTGGAAGCATTCATGCGCGACTTCCAGGATGGAGCCCGGGCGATGGAAATGCACAGCGGAACCGGCTATGAATACAAGCCGATCAACGTGGCCCGGGCCGTGCTCTTCACCCTGGCGCCGCCGGGCACGGTCATGGTCCTTCCGGATTCGCTCTGGCATGCCCCGCTGTGGGCGTCGATGCTGGTCGGAACCTGCCTGAGGGGCGGGCGAGTGTTGATCATTCATCCTTCGCAGCGGAACGCGCCCGGCCAGGCCTTCATGACCCTGTCCCGGGCAAACGAGCTGTTCGAGCGCCTGATCATCATCCAACACGAGATGGCCGACGAAATCGCCGCGGTGAATGGGCAGCTTCGTACCGGGCTGTACGACACCGACATCGATGTGGCGAACGTGCCGGCCCGGCTGAGGGAAGCGGCTGAAGGGCTCAAGACCCCGTGGCTCAGGGAGACGTTCGAGATTCCGCCGGACTGGACTCCCCTGTTCGCGAACCCGGACGACGCATTTCCTGACTTCGATCTCGAGTACGCGATCGAGGATGCCGAGGTCCGCCGGCCGAAACTCCACCTGAAGACCAACCTCTTCGTCTCGGCCGGGATTCTCCAGGTGCTGGCAGAGTCGCCCGAGTGGCGGCCGTACGTCCTGGAGTACGCGCGGCAGCGAGCGCTCGACGTGCAATCGGAGCGATCGGTAGAGG
>JBDHBK010000516.1:0-3237 GCA_039592635.1 Gemmatimonadota bacterium | reverse complement strand
CCTTTTGACTCTGGAACGCTGGTTTCGACCTTTCGGTCGATCACTGCGTTCGGAAATTCACTTTGATTCCTCATAGAAACGCGAGAAGTGAAACTCGCGTCTCGAGGCCCACACGCCACTCACACCATCTTTTCAAAAAGCAACCGCCCGGACGTGGATACTGCGCCACGTCTCGCGCGGAGCACGTATACTACCATAAGGCTTTTGGGGTGTCAACCCCTGCCCCGACAGGCCGTTTCGGAGCCTGTTCGGGCTGTGAACGGCCGCGAGTATACAGAGTCGTGAATCTGAGCACAAGCCCCCGCCCGGACGTCCCTCGTGACAGTCTCAAGCCCTCACGGGAGGCGGGCGCTTTCCGTGAGACTGGTGACCATATTTCCCGAGAAGACCGTAACCCAGCTGACTTCCCTGCCTGCGCCACAGTCCCCGCTGATTGCAAAAGAGATCTCAAACGCGCTGCCGTTGGCCGACCCCCTGTAGGCGTCATCCCGGCGGGTAGCCACACACTGGCCTTCCGTCAGTTCCTCGAGGGTGGTTCCCGAGCCGCCGCCATTCAAGCTGAGGCTCACGATGGTGACCGCGCCGCCAGGAGCGACGACTCCGGAGAGTGTTCCTGATACATCGTTACAGTCATCGCTGCTGTTCTGCTGCGTCCACGCACCCGTGAAAGTCCCATCCCGGCCCTGCGAGTCGACCGACACCGCTCCCGGACACACGATATCCTGATCGCATCCGGCAGAAGAGTAGGCGAGTATCGAATGCCAGGCCCCTTGATATGAACCCACGATATCTGGCGTTTGCTCGTCGGGTGCCGAGGCGGCGTCCCCCCCGCACGCGCATATCGAGATGATGAGGATCATCGGGAGTGTACAAGCCGGGTTGCGTGCCGCGCGCATTTGCCTTCCGGGTTCAATTGGAGTGGAATGGTGGGCGAAGAAATCGGGCCGGAACCAGACGAGGCCCCTCACGATGCAGCCGCGAGAACACGCGCGCCTGGGCTCCCGGCAGCCTGATACCGCGCAGAAGAAAGGTGAGCGACGGGACTCGAACCCGCGGCCTCCAGGGCCACAACCTGGCGCTCTAACCGCCTGAGCTACGCCCACCATGATACAGCGCACGACAATGTAGTCGAGTCGAGCGATGCGGCAAGCACTTCCCCTTCCGACTCGCGGTGCTATCTTCGGCTCGACCTTATGGCCGCTGCTGTTCCCGTGGTCCGAAAGCTCCTGGTGAATCTCACGAACAGGCGTCGCTGAACATATATGTCGAAGCTATCGATTGGCATCGTAGGGCTACCGAACGTCGGCAAGTCCACCCTGTTCCAGGCGCTGACCTCGGTCGCCGTCCCGGCAGAGAACTACCCGTTCTGCACGATCGACCCGAATGTCGGCGTCGTGGAGGTTCCCGATCGGCGTCTCGGCATCCTGGCTGACATCGTGAAGCCCCCGAGAGTCGTGCCCAACGTCGTCGAGTTCGTGGACATCGCCGGTCTGGTTGCCGGCGCATCGCGAGGGGAGGGTCTGGGCAACAAGTTCCTCCAGCATATTCGCGAGGTCGACGCCATCGCGCACGTAGTTCGCTGCTTTGAGGATCCCGCGGTTGTCGCGACCGGCGACCTGGAGAACCCGAGTGCGGACCGTGAAGTCGTCGAGCTGGAGCTGGAGCTGTCGGACCTCGAGATGGTCCTGCGGGCCCTGGACAAGGCCGAGAGGAGGGAGCGCAGTGGGGACAAGGAGGGGGCCGTGTTCGCCGGGGCCTTGCGGCGTCTGCGGGACGCGCTGGATGCCGGCGTCCCGGCGCGCCGGGTCGAACTGAACGCGGAGGAAGAGAGGCATATCCGTTCTCTGGGCCTGCTCACCCGGAAGCCTGTTCTCTATATCGCCAACGTGGACGAGCACGAATTGGAGGTGGGCTCTCCGCATACCCTCAAGCTCAGAGAGGCTGTGATGACCTACGACCCCGGGGCCGAGGTCGTCGAAGTGTGCGCGAGTCTCGAGGCGGAACTGCTAGCTCTTGAACCCGAGGAGAGGTCGGAGTTTCTCGCCGAGCACGGCATGGCCGAGAGTGGGTTGGCTCGCACGATCGGGGATACCGAGGTCAGGGCGTGGACTCTGCGATCCGGCGCCCTGGCGCCCGAGGCCGCGGGCCGGGTGCATACGGACTTCGAGCGGTGCTTTATTCGTGCGGAGACCATTGCGTTCGACGACTTCCGTGAAATCGGATCGTACAAGGTCGCCAGGGAGAAGGGCCTCATCCGCGCCGAGGGCAAGGAGTACGAGGTCAGAGACGGTGACATTCTCCTTTTTCGGACTTCAGCCTGAGTCCGTTCTCCGAGCCGCTCTGATCAATGGCCGGCGAGGGTCGGCAGGGTTAGCTTCCACTACGAAACCTCGAGTGTGCACGGCGCGTACTAGGGTGACAGTGAAAGCAGTGACTAAACACAGTAAAGAGAGACGGAATTGAACGATCTGGTCTCCCAGTCCGGTGAGGGGTCATACCGGGAGGGGCTCGGGTATGCCCTCTGGTGCCTTGCATTCGTAGGACTTGCCGGTATACACCGGATCTACCTCGGCAGGTACGGCACCGGGATCCTGTATCTGCTGACGTTCGGCCTCTTCGGCATCGGGCAGTTCATCGACCTCTTCCGGATGAAGTCCCTGGTTCAGGATGCCAACATCCGCGAGGGCTACCTGCCCCATCCTCGTGTCGTCGGCCAGTTGATGAGCCAGATGACCCCGGCACCCATCAGTGTCGGCAAGCCTCTTCGTCATCAGCTTCTGGATGCCGCGGTGACTCATGGGGGCGCGATCTCCGTCACCGACGGAGTGGCTGCGACGGGCGCTACTTTTGCCGAGGTGGAAGCCGAACTGAAGAAGTTGGTGGAGTCAGGGTACGTCGACGTGGATGTCCCGCCGGGCAAGAGCTACATCGTGTATCGGTTCACGGAGTTGAGTTGACACTCAGGCCCTGATCGCTAGCGCACCGCCACCTGAATGTAGTCGCGCAGATACCGGTTCTCGACTTCCTTCTCCTGCTTCAATGCGTTGACGACGTCTCCGATGGACAGCACCCCCGTCAGTCGTTCCCCTTCCATGATGGGAAGGTGGCGGATTCGGTTGGAGGTCATCACGCTGGCCGCGTATTCGACCAGGTCGTCTGCCACCCCGACCACCAGTTCCCTGGTCATGGCTTCCCCGACCAGAGTCGTGGCCAGGGAGTCCGGGTTGGCGGCCCCGA
>JBDHBK010000515.1:0-2245 GCA_039592635.1 Gemmatimonadota bacterium | reverse complement strand
TTCCTGGCTGCGGGCGAGCAGTCAGGTGACCTGCACGGCGCAGAGCTTGCCCGCGAGCTGAAGAGTCGAATTCCGGGCGTGCGCCTCTACGGTCTGGGCGGAAGCCGGATGGCCGCGGAGGGCGTGGAGCTGCTTGCGGATCTCGATCGCCTGGCGATACTGGGCTTTGCGGAGGTCGTCCGTCACCTGCCTGACCTCGTCAGCCTGCGCCGCGAAGTGAGGCAGTTCCTTCTCACGCAGAAGATCGATCTCCTGGTGCCGATCGACTATCCGGGCTTCAACCTTCCGCTGGCGAGGTACGCCAGGCAGAACGGGATCTCCGTTCTGTACTACATCGCTCCCCAGGTCTGGGCATGGCACGAGTCACGCGCACGAAAGCTGGCGGAGGATACGGATCTCGTGTGCGTGGTGCTGCCGTTCGAGAATGACCGGCTCGAACGCTGGGGGGTGCGAACACGGTTCGTGGGCCACCCGCTGCTGGACCGATACCCGACGGCTGCCTGCGCGGCCTGGGACTCCCGTGCCGCAACGCGCATCGCGGTCTTCCCTGGATCGCGAATGCAGGAGGTGAGGCGCCTCCTCCCCACCTTTCTCGAAGCCGGCCGGGAACTCTCGGCGCGTTTGCCGGGCCTCGAGATCCTGGTGGCTCGCGCCCAGGACCTGCCTGAGTCAGCATACGGGGGACTTGAAGACGCCACCCTCGTCGATGCCGAAACGGCCATCCGCTCTGCGAGCGCCGCGATCACCAAGTCGGGCACCATCACCCTGCAACTGGCACTGGCCGGGGTACCTATGGTGGTGGGCTACCGGGTCAATGCACTCACGTATTCGATCGCCAGGCGTCTCGTGAAGGTCGACCACATTGCGCTGGTCAATCTGGTGGCGGGACGCCGCGTGGTCCCGGAGTTCATCCAGGGAGAAGTCACTTCAGGCCGCATGGCCGAGGCCGCTCTCCCTCTCCTGGATCGGGATGCGCCGGAGCGGCGAGATCAGATCGCGGGCCTGCAGGAGGTCGCGGAACTCCTCGGCGACCCTGGAGCGGCCGGCAGAGTCGCAGAAGAGTGTTTCCGACTGCTGACCGTTCGGGCCGAAGGGTGAAGGTTGACCTCGCCCTGCTCGCGGCGAAGCACCTCGGGCCCGGCTTCCTCGCGGGGCTCGGGCGCTCGTGGCGATTCCGGGAAGTGGATTCCAACGGAAGTCCGGCGACCGGTCGGTATCGAGCGGGGAAGGGCATCTATGCGTTGTGGCACGCCCAGCAACTCCCACTCACACTGAGGCACCGCATGGAGAACATCGCGGTGATCGTCAGCCAGCACCGGGACGGGGAGATCATTTCCAGAATGGTCGAGGGCATCGGGTATCGGACAATTCGCGGTTCCAGCACACGCGGCGGATCGGAAGCTCTGCACGAGTTCGCTCGTGCGGCCTCTGAAGGGCATTCGCTGGCGATCACCACCGACGGCCCGCAGGGCCCCCCAAGGCAGTGTAAACCGGGCGCGGTGCTGGCGGCCGCGCGTACTGGCTTTCCGGTCGTTCCCGCCGCAGCGGCAGCTGTCCACGCCTGGACGTTCAACAGTTGGGACCGGTTCTTCATCCCGAAACCCGGCTCGATCGTCTACCTGTCCTATGGCGAACCCCTCTACGTACCGCCGAACATCTCCGGCGATTCGGTCGGCGAATGGCAGACCCGAGTCACCGAAGCCCAGAATGATGCCACGGCTGTGTGTGAGAGGGCTGTAGCCGGGTGCCGGGGAGCTCGAGAATGACATCCGGGCGCGGGCTGGAGGAGCGCGTGGAGGCGCGAATCCGGGGAGCCTGGAACGGCCGACCGGGGGGCGCCCTCCGGCTCTCGGCCGCTGCCTACGGGGCCGTGGCCGGAGCGAGGACCCTCCTCTACGATTCGGGGGTTCTTGCCGCCCGGCGCGCCCCCTTACCCATCGTGTCCGTTGGAGGGCTCACGGTCGGAGGGTCCGGCAAGACCCCCATTACCGCGGACCTTGCCGCGCGCCTCATGGAAACCGGCGTGCGAACGGCGATCCTGACGCATGGTTTCGAGGACGAGATGGGCGTGCACCGCGTCCTGGCCCCCGGGGCCCTGGTGTCGGGAGGTCGCGATCGAGTGAGCCTGGCAAGCACGGCAGCCGGCGAGGGTGTTCAGATCGCGCTCCTGGATTCCGGCTTTCAGCACCGCAGGCTGCATCGCGATCTCGATATTCTGACCATCGACGAGACCTCCGCCGGCGGC
>JBDHBK010000514.1:0-2253 GCA_039592635.1 Gemmatimonadota bacterium | reverse complement strand
GATCGTCAACGACGCACACTTTTGAATTCGATGGGCGCCATCAACGGCGATAACGGCCTGGACTGGTTGACGAAGCTGCTCGACGCATACGTAGACGCCTTCGCAGAGAGGCCTATGTATGTGCGATCGTGGCTTGTCCTCCGCAGCACTGCCCATCCAGAGACTGGGAGCACCTTCGATATAGAAGGCTACGACAAGGGATCTCGGAAGATCGTCGCGTCCTGGATCCGGAGAGGGCAGCGCGACGGTTCGATTCGTCCTGACGTGTCCCCGGAGACCGCCGCATGGCACGTCCTCGCCTTGGGGCGAGGCCTTGGGGAGCAGCTCCTCGTCGCGACGGACACAGTCGACATCACGGAGCTGAAGTCGCAAACCCGAAAGCTCTTGTCGTTCGCGCTGGCAGCTCCCGTCGAGCAAGACGCTCGGCGCACCTAGAGATGGAAACGGTCGGGTGGATCTGAATCCACTGCATAGCTTAAGACTGAAGCCGACGGCCAGCATTGCCGGGGGCGCCGATAACTGGCCTCCCGCGAGCGCATAGATAGAAGACACGTATGACCATGTTATGGAGAAGAAAAATGTCCGGAAGACTGAGTAGGCTAGCGAAGCTGATTGTACCTTGTCTCTTGTTGGCGGGGATCGGGGTGACATCACTCCCCTCACGAGCCCACGCCCAAGACCAGCCGAACATCGTCGTCATCATGACGGACGATGTCGGCATCTGGAACATCAGTGCGTATCACCGCGGAATGATGGGCGGAAGCACACCCAACATTGATCGAATCGCTGACGAAGGCGCGCTGTTGACCGACTACTATGCCCAGCAATCATGCACGGCCGGCCGGGCCGCGTTCATCCTTGGGCAGACTCCGTTTCGCACTGGTCTGCTGAAGGTCGGAATGCCCGCCGCCAAACAGGGTCTCCAGGACTCAGACCCCACGATCGCCGAGCTGCTCAAGCCGCATGGCTATGCTACCGCGCAGATCGGCAAGAACCATCTCGGTGACCGCAACGAGTACTTGCCCACCGTGCATGGCTTCGACGAGTTCTACGGCATCCTCTACCATCTCAACGCCATGGAAGAGCCGTACGAGGACGACTTCCCGAAGGATCCCGCTTTCCACGAGCAATTCGGTCCACGGAACATCATTGACACAAGAGCCACCGACGTGGACGATCCCACGACCGACCCGCGCTGGGGCCGGGTGGGCAAGCAGACGATCACAGACGCCGGCCCGCTGCCTCCGGGCCCGAACATGGATCCGAACGCCAAGTTCGACATGACGAATGTGGACGAAGAGCTAGTGCGCCGCTCGATAGACTTCATGGAGCGCTCCGTCGAGGCCGGCAAGCCGTTCTTTCTCTGGCACAACAGTACGCGCACGCACGTCTGGACGCATTTGGCTCCCAAGTGGCAGGGCAAGAGTGGCTTTGGCCTGTATGCTGACGCCATGATGGAGCTCGACCACCTGGTCGGCGAGCTGCTCGAGAAGCTGGACGATCTCGGCATTGCCGACAATACGATCGTCCTCTTCACCAGCGACAACGGCGCTGAGGTCTTCACCTGGCCTGACGGCGGCAACCATCCATTCCGGGGTGAGAAGGGGACCACGTACGAAGGCGGCTTCCGAGTGCCGATGCTCGTGAAATGGCCCGGAGTCATCAAGCCCGGAACCATCATCAATGACATCATGTCCAGCGAAGACTGGATGCCGACGTTAGTGGCCGCCGCCGGCGATCCGAACGTGAAAGAGAATCTCTTGCAGGGGATGCCGGTAGGCGACAAGACATTCAAGAACCATCTGGACGGCTACAACTTCATGCCCTTCTTCGAGGGTAGCGTCGCTGAGGGACCGCGGAACGAATTCTTCTATTGGAGCGATTCCGGAGATCTCATGGCTATTCGCCACGGCCCCTGGAAACTCCAGTACAGGTCGATCGAGGGCAACCTGTTCACCGGTCATACGGCAGACACCAACGTCCCGATCGTGACCAACCTGCGCGTGGACCCTTGGGAGCGCTATCAGGTCGAATCGATGATGTACGGCAAATGGTGGGGCGAGAAGCTGTGGACGGTTGTTCCCGGAGGCGCTATTGCCGGACAGTACCTTCAGACCTTCATCGACTATCCGCCCAGCCAGAAGGGTGGCTCGTTCGGCATCGAGCAGATTCTGCAGAAGGTCGAAGCGAGTATGACCGCGGGGGGCCGGTAGCGGCTGGATCTGTCCGGACTGCGTTCGGCACCGATCGGGC
>JBDHBK010000513.1:0-2263 GCA_039592635.1 Gemmatimonadota bacterium | reverse complement strand
GCGCGTCAGGACATCGCTCTCGAGGGCGCCGATGACCTGGTACAGATGCCGAATGTCATCGAGGGTGAGACGACGGACCTGGACCCCGCGCCGGGGGAGGACGGTTACGAACCCCTCGAGCTCGAGCTGGATCAGAGCATCACGAAGAGGCTGACGGCTGATTCCAAGCTCCGCGGCCAGTTTCTTCTGATCGATGAAGGACCCCGGCTCCAGATCACCTGAGTTGATCGCCTGGTGCAGGTGCTCGTACACCAGTTCGCGCAGGGACTTGAGTCGGAGAATGTCCCGTCCTTCCAATGCCTTGCTCCCGTTCAGGCGTGCCGCGAGGGGGGGGTGTCCGCGACCGTCGCGCTGATGGCTGATATATTAGATATCAGACTCTTCGAACGCAAATAGGTCAATAGATATTTCTGCGAATCCGTGTTATCCTCCGGCGCCATGAGCAGCCCACCGCCCGTCCGTCTACGTACCATCGCACTACCCGTCGAGCACGGCGGGTGGGGCTTTCTGGCAGAGCCGATTCTGCTTGGGCTCGCGCTTGCACCCTCCTGGGCCGGCTTCGCGATCGGAGTGGCAACGCTGGCCGCCTTCCTGATGCGACATCCGGCGAAGCTCTACTGGAGGAACAGGCATCGGCTCGACCTCTCCCCCCGGTTCCGGGTCGCGCGACGCTTCGCTCTCCTGTACGCGGGCCTGGCCGCGGGCGGATTCGCCGGCGCCGTGGCGCTGGCGGGTTGGCGGCCTCTCGCGCCATTCCTGATGTTGAGCCCGCTCCTCGCCGTGTACGGAGCGTTTGACGTGCAGAACAAGGCGCGCCGCCTGCTTCCCGAACTTACCGCTCCCATGGGCCTCGCCGCCTCGGCGCCGGCGATCGCGCTGGCCGGAGGCTGGGGGTGGAGCGGAGCGTGGGTGCTTTGGCTCCTTCTGCAGGCCCGGGCCGTTCCGTCGATCCTGTATGTGAGGGCCAGGCTGCGGCTCGAACGTGGAGAAGAGATCGACCGTCGTCCCTCGTCGCTCTCCCATCTCGCGGCGGTGGTGCTCGGCGTCGCGCTGTGGCGGGGCGCCTTCGCACCGGGGCTGACCGCAGCGGCCCTGGTGGTGCTCCTCGCACGGGCGCTCCGGGGGCTGTCGAGGAACCGCCGTCCGGCCAAAGCGAAGGAGGTCGGCTTCTCGGAGCTCGCGTTCGGGCTCGGCTACGTGCTCGCGACCGTCCTCGGATACCGGCTGGGGGTCTAGCTGATGATCGACTGGGCCGTCGTCCTGGCCTACTTCGCCGGCACGATCTGGCTCGGCAGCCGCCTGGGACGCGGACAGCGAGACCTGGAAGATTACTTCCTCGCCGGCCGCCGAACGCCGTGGTTCGCGGCGTCGCTCTCGATCGTGGGCACAGAGACGTCCACCCTCACGTTCGTCGGTGTGCCGGCGATTGCCTTCACCGGGAACCTCGGCTTCCTGCAGGTGGCCGCCGGATACGTGCTGGGCCGGGTGCTGGTCGCCTGGTGGCTGGTTCCGGCGTACTTCGAGGGCCGGATCCACACCGCGTACGAACTCCTTGCGCACAGGTTCGGGGACCGGGTCCGGCGGTTCTCCTCCGGCGTATTCCTCGTCTCACGGGTGCTGGCGGACGGCGTCCGCCTGTTCGCCACGGCCCTGGTGCTTCAGGCCCTGCTCCCGATGCCTCTTCCGGTGGCGATCCTCCTCGTCACGGGAGTTACGCTGTACTACACGATGCGGGGCGGCCTGAGGGCCGTGATCTGGAACGATGCGGTCCAGCTCGTGGTTTACGTGGGCGGAGCGGCGATCGCCGCGTGGATCCTGTTGCAGTCGCTTCCCGGGGGGTGGGCCGGAGCGCTCCCGGGCCTGGAGGCAGCAGGTAAGCTCAGTGTGTTCGACTTCGGCTGGAGCTGGCAACGCCCCTACACCTTCTGGGCGGGAATCCTGGGCGGCGCGGTCCTCACCATGGCGACCCACGGCACTGACCAGATGTTCGTTCAGCGGCTCCTCGCCTGCCGCTCGGCGGCCGACGCCAGAAAGGCCGTGGTGATGAGCGGGATCCTGGTGTTCGGACAGATGGCCCTGTTCCTGCTGATCGGCTCCCTGCTGTTCGCCTTCTACGCCGAGTTTCCGCCGGCCACCCGGTTCGCATCGGCGGACCAGGTGTTTGCCCGCTTCATCGCGACCGAGCTGCCCTTGGGCCTTGGCGGTCTTGTGATCGCGGCCGTGTTCGCGGCGGCCATGTCCACCCTGTCCTCGTCCATGAGCT
>JBDHBK010000512.1:0-2266 GCA_039592635.1 Gemmatimonadota bacterium | reverse complement strand
ATGCTCCGATCTCGAACCGCGCCCGCAGAAGAGAATGTTCGCACGGTGTTCGTGCCCGCTCCACCACCTCCCGCGAGCGTGTACGACACCCTGCGGACCGGAGAGACCCTGGCTGAGGTCCTGGATGTACACGGATTCTCTCCCCAGGAGATTCACGAACTGATTGAAGTCGTCAGGGAATACAAGAGTCCCCGCTCATTTCGCCCGGGGGTCGTCGTCCGACTCACGGGTCCGCCGGGCGGGCAGGCGGAACAGGTCCTCCTGCAGTTGAACGAGGACTCGCTGTTGGCACTCGAGGTGCAAACCGAAGGCTGGGCCAGCGACGTGGTCACGGTGCCGATCCAGGTGGACACGCTTCTGCTCGGGGGTTTGATCGAGTCGAGTCTGTGGTACGCCGAGCTGACCGGAGAGGTCGATGACCTCGGCGAAGGCGAATTCCAGGAGTACGTGTACGATCTGGCCGACGTGTTCGCCTGGAAGGTCGATTTCACGCGAGACATGCGCCGGGGAGACGCCTTCCGCGTGGCCATCGAAAGAGAGTTGCGGCCGGATGGAACCGTCCGCACCCGCCGGTTCCTCGCGATCGAACTCCGCAATCGGGGGCGCGTGCTGTCGGCGATTCCCTACACCCGCCCTGGCGGTCGACGCGACTACTTCGACGTCGAGGGCGAGGCGCTGCGAGGCGTGTTCCTGCGTTACCCGGTGCCCTATCGCATTACGAGCGGATTCTCGAACCGCCGCTACCACCCGGTGCTCAAGCAGTACCGGGCTCATCGCGGCACGGACTACGGCGCGCCGCACGGCACTTCGGTGAAGGCTACGGCGGCCGGGGCGGTGACCCGGGCGGGCACGTGGGGCAACTACGGGCGGATGGTGGCGATCCGGCACACGCACGGTATCGAGACCCGCTACGCCCACCTCAGTTCGATTGCCGCAGGGATCAGGGCTGGCGCCCGGGTGGACCAGGGTCAGGTGATCGGCCGTGTCGGCTCGACCGGTCTGGCTACGGGACCACACCTGCATTACGAGTTCCTTCAGAACGGCGCCCACCGGAACGTCTCGACCATGAATCTGCCCTCGGCTCCGGCTCTCGAAGACCAGTACATGTCCGGGTTCCTCGTGAGCCGTGACGCCGCGCTCGACGTACTGTCGGGGGTGGCTCTTCCGGCGGCGGCATCCGAGTTCGTCGGACCGGCGGTCGCCGACTGACCTGGATCCATCCCTGATGCCCTGGTTGGCTGTTGGAGCGGCCGCTGCGGCTGCGGCCGCCGTTACGTTCTGGTGGTACGGTCGGCGCGAAGAAAGGGTGCCGGGACGCGGTCTTGCGGCCGTCCTGCGTGGCGTCGCCGTGTTCCTGTTCCTGTCGGCGCCCTGGCTGCCTCCGCTCCATGCCGGGAGCGATCCGCCTCCTCCCGTGGCGATTCTCGTTGATCACTCCCTGAGCATGCGCTATCCGGTCGACTCGGCCGCTGCAACCACTCGCATGCGAGCCGCCGTCGAGGTCGCCGGGGAACTCGGCCGCCAGGGGAGTTCCGTATCGATGTGGTCGTTTGCGGGATCGGCCATGCCGATCGCTCGGGACGAGCTGGGGAAGCTCGAAGCGACGGGCCTGGAGACCCGAGTGGTGGCCGCCATCGAACGCGCGAGGGCCTCGGGGGCGGACTCCATCGTGATCGTGACCGATGGAGAGGTGGCGGATCGAGAGGCCGGGCGTCGTCTGGCTCAGAGACTGGGGATCGCCCTGCACGAGGTCAGGGTCGCGCGTGAGACGGAGCGAATTGGGGTCCGGTCTGTGGCTTCTCCCCGCGTTGTGGCCGCAGGCGACACGCTCGAGGTACGTGCCGAAATCGTCGCGGCCGCCGGTCGGCGAGGCTCGGTCCGGGTGACCCTCGACTTCGGCCCGGGCGAGACCGACCAGACCACCGTTGAGGTGCCGGCCGAGGGTCGGTCGGTCGAAGTCGTGTTTCGAGTTCCTGCTGAAGCCACTTCGGATTCCACGGAATGGCGACCGTTCGATGTGACCGTCGAGGGTGCGGCACTGCCGTGGGACTCCGGATCTCGGGCCCGCTCGTGGGTGGGGATCTCTCCCGAGCCCACGGGTGCGGTGATGATCTCCGTCGATCCCGACTGGGAGACTCGGTACCTGCTGCCCGTTCTCGACCGTTCGGTCCCCGGTGGAGCCCGCGTCTACCTGCGCGTCGCCGACGGAGCCTGGGTCCGATCGGGTCTCAATCCGGAAGCCGGAGTCCCGGAAGCCTCGGTGCGA
>JBDHBK010000511.1:0-2267 GCA_039592635.1 Gemmatimonadota bacterium | reverse complement strand
CGTGGACCACCATGAACGGGCGGTGTGGATGGCCCTCATCGCGGGCGGACACATCGCGGAGGCGGATGTTCCTGACGCGGGTTCGATGCGGGAGGCCCTCCGGAAGGCGTGGCGCGACCTTCCCATGGTCTTCGCGGTGCGCTACAGGAAGCCCGTCACCGGCGGGGACGGTTTCAGGATGCGGCCCGGATACCTGAATTTCCAGAAGATCTCAGCCGGCGAAGTGGTCGGACACGACCGCGACGGACCGGTGACCGCGCCCGAGGGTGGTCGAATCTTCCTCCCCCTCTACCAGGACCAGGGGGACGACGGGTTCTTCATCGTGCGAGACGTGCACCCGGCCTGGCTGCGGCTGTCAGAGGGGCTGCGCGGCCTGCGTGTTTCGAGCCTGGCCCGCTGGCTGCCCGGCATTCACCCTGCACGTCGGCGACCCGACGTTCTGATCGTGGATAGGCGAGTCGCGCGCTGGCTCGCCGTGGACGTGTTCCACCTGCTGGGCTACCGCAAATCAAGGGTAACCCGGGGGTGGTACGTCTTCCGCCGGCGCTCGCACGACCGAAAGGTAGGGTCCTGAGCCTCGGGACAGGCCCGATGCGCGACCTCCCTGTCCCGGCCTGCCTAACCGAGCGCCGCCCGAATCGCTTCCACCAGGGCGTACAGGTCTTCCTCCCCGTTGTAGACGTGCGGGGCCACCCGAACCGCGCTGCCTCGAAGTGAGACCGAGACGGAGCGGGACTCCAGCTCGGGACCCAGTACAGCAGGATCAACTCCAGCCGGGAGCCTGAGACCGAACAGGTGGCTTCCCCTCCACGACTCTTCCTCTATCGCCACATCGAGCGAAGCGGCCTCCTCGAGAGCATCGCGAGAGATCGACCGACAGTATTGCTGGATTGCCTCCGGTGACCATGCCAGGATCCTTCTGATCGCCGCCAGCTGCATGGGCACGAGTATGAAGTTCGAACGCTCGCCGACGTCGTAGCGGGCCGCACCCGGGCGGTAATCATTCCTGTAGTCCCCCACGCGCCGGAAGTCGTCGCTCTCGGGACGTGAGGCCCAGGTCTCCTCGAGTGGCACTCCATCGTCAAACCGGTCCCCATACCAGGCGAGGCCGAGGCTGTAAGGGCCGAGAAGCCACTTGTATCCGGCACAAACGAGCACATCGGGTCGGATGGTCGTGAGTTCGAACGGGGCCGCCCCCACGGACTGGGTCCCGTCGATCACCAGGGCTGCCCCGTGCTCACGGGCGCGGTTCCCCACCGCCTCCAGATCGAAACGGGTGCCGTCCATCCAGTGGTAGTGCGGCAGCGCTACCACCGACGTCGATGCGTCGATGGCCTCCAGCAGGGACGCGTTCCATGCCTCGCCGCGCGAGCCCTCGGTAACCGGAACCTCGACCGTTCGCAATTCGAGGGCCCGGTCGGACGCCAGGCGCCGCCAGGGGTACACGTTGCTGGGAAACTGCTCGGCGAGAATGACGACGTTCGATCCCCGGGGGGGATTCAGGTTACGCGCAGCAGCCGTAATGCCGTAGGACACGGAGGGGACTATCGCGACGCGTCCGGGATCCCGGGCGCCGATCAGCGCGGCGAAGGCCTCCCGCAGGCGATCACTGTCCTCGAAGAAGTCCCGGGGCCCCATCTCGAAGGGCGTGCGCTTGCGGCGCATGCCCTCGATTCCCGCCTCTTCCACCTCTCGAAGCAACGGGGACATGAAGGCGCAGTTCAGGTAGTGAACTCCGCCCGGCAACTGGAACAGGTGCGTCTGTCGGTCGAGGCTCTCCGGCGCTTTCAATGGCTCGTCACCTCCGGCGACTCAGAGAATGACCTCGTGCCCCTCCCTGGCCGACTGATAACAGGCTTCCAGAACCTCGATCAGCCGAACCTGGTCCTCCTGGGCACCGTAGGGCTTGTCGCCTCTCACGTGCCGGAGGAAGTCACCCCATTCCTGCCGGTAGGAGTCGGTGTACAGTTCCGCCGGCGGCCTGTCGATCGGCGGCGTGACATCCATCACGCCCGACTCTGTCTCCGTGAGGAGCTGGAGAGGATAGGAGTAGGCCGATCCTCGATCGCCCAGCACGACCACCGAGTGCCGGTCCCTCTCGTCGATGAGCTCCCATGTGACTTCGACGCTCGCCGAAGCGCCCCCGGCCATGGCCAGGTGCACCACGGCCGAGGTCTCGACGTCTCCTTCGCCATGCAGGCGAGCGCACAGCCGCTCCACCACCGGATAGTCCAGGATCCACAACAGCACGTCCAGGGCCTGGGCCC
>JBDHBK010000510.1:0-2270 GCA_039592635.1 Gemmatimonadota bacterium | reverse complement strand
GACCTCCGGGCTCGCTATCACACGGTCTCTGGTCACGTCAGCTGACACGGCTGGATCCACGCGTAACCGACCGAAAGCGAGGCCCGCAGCCACCCGCGCTCCGACCGTGGTACGGCCCGGCGACCCGGCGATCGCGTCCCCCTGAACCTCCTCTCTGGTCAGGCGAGCTCCGACAGTCAAAGGAGTGGTCCACAGGTCCACCTCCCCGGCGAGGCGAAACTCCCTGACATCCTGCGTGGAAGAGGTATCCTCAGAAGAAGCACGGTACCCGAGACGATGCCAACCGTAGCTCGCTGAACCCCGGACCTGTCGCAGTTCGACGCCGGCAGACCCGATCCAGGAACGGTCGACTGCCCGTGCGTCGGAGAAGGCTCGAGTGCCGGCTCTTCCTGGCACCCCGCGCTCCGCGCGATCGAAACGAAGACTGGCGAACACCGGCCCCGAGGCCGACGTGAGGGCAGCGTGCAAGCTCGCCGCGTCAGCATTCGTACGGACTTCCGTCGCTCCACCAGGCGCGAGCGGATTGCGGAACCCGAAGTCGTTGTCGGCCTTCGCCGCCGACAGAGAGAGAGCCACACGTCCCTGCTGTCCCGAGGTTTCCGCCTGCAGATCGACACCCATTCCACCAAACGACTCCATGCGGACTCCGCCGCCGACCCCGGAGCCGTGACCGGTCCGTGAGGTGAGAAGGAGGACCCCGGCTCCCGCCCCCGCTCCGTATTTCTGGGAGGCGGCCCCATGCACGAGCGTTCCCGACTCGAGGGTGGAGGTGGGTATCATCCCGAGATCAGCCCTGCCGGTCAGGGGGTCGTTCAGCGGCACCCCGTCGAGGAGCACCAGCACGTCTTCCGGCCGACTTCCGCGCACCGACAGGACCTGGGCTCCGCCTGGACCGCGGCCGCGAAGGGAGACTCCCGGAGCGTCGCGTAGCCACTCGGCAACCGTCGCGTAGGTCAGCGACTCGTCCGCGAAACGGGCCTGGAACACCGACCTGGCCATGAAGTCCGAACTACTGCCGCCGACTGCCGCCGTGATCGGGGGCAGTTCATAGGGATCTACCGGAAGTACGAGCCTGACACTGGTCGGGGTGGTTGGGGAGACCTCTGTGTCGCGTCCGCGGTGTCCCGGGGCCTCAACCCGCAGACTATAGACGTGGCCGACCTCGAGTCGAAGGCGAACGGTAGCACCCTCGGCACTGAAACGACCTACGAGTGTCGGGCTGCGCGATGCCATCGCGACGTCGTGCACTATCACAGACGCGCCGGTTACTGCCGCACCGCCTTCTGAAACCGCGCGCACCGTTACCGTGACCTCACTGCCTGGTTCCTGGGCCCTGGCCGTGGCCGGCAGAAGACATGCGATACAGCACAGGAACGCCCGCCCGTGGCCCTTCATGGACTTCGATCTGCCGAGTCCCGAGCCCCGGCGATCGCGTGCCGGCCCAGCGTTCCCAGGTCGACGACGTCCACGGGCCACTGGAATGCGGCTCCGAGAAGCTCGGGCGTCAGGACATCTTCTGGCGGCCCGTGCCGCAGAACCTGCCCGGAAGCGAGTAACACCATCTGGTCCGCGAAGCGAGCGGAGACGTTCAAGTGATGGGTTACGGTCACAACTGTAACAGATTGCGTTTCAGTAAATTGCTGAACCAGCTCCATGAAGCGCGCTTCGTGACCCAGGTCCAGGTGGGCGGTCGGCTCATCGAGGAGGAGAATACGAGGTTGTTGAACGAGCGCCCGGGCCAGTCGCGCTCTCTGCAGCTCGCCGCCCGACAGCTCCCGCACGTCGCAGTTCGACAGCCCGGCCAGATCCACAGATTCGAGGCACGCGTCTACAGTGGCGTGATCCTCGCGACCTAACCCTGACCAGGGTCTCAAGAACGGATACCTGCCCATGCTCACGAGGTCCCGCACCGAGATCGGCACCTCCGCCTCACCACCCTGTGACACGACAGCCACCTGTCGCGCCAGTTCCCTCCTCTTCCACTGCCTTCCTTCGCGTCCGAGCACCGTGGCCTTCCCAGCTGCCGGAGTCAGGAGACCGGTAAGGAGGCGCAGAATGGTGCTCTTCCCTGCTCCGTTGGGACCAACCAGCGCTACATGCGTACCCTCGACCACCGTGAGATCAACGTTCGTCAGCGCGTTCGCCGACCGTCCCCTGTATCGAAACGAGACTCCCTCGAGGCCACAGATCATGATCGGACGGCCCTCCGGAGAAGAACCAGGAACATGGGTACGCCTAGGAAGGCCGTCACCACTCCGATGGGGATCTCC
>JBDHBK010000509.1:0-2274 GCA_039592635.1 Gemmatimonadota bacterium | reverse complement strand
GACCTGCCGTCGGGGATCGCGGGAGGGTGGGCCGGGTCGAAGGACCGGTGCCAGTCTTGCGGTTTGTGCGCCGAGGCGTGTCCCACGGGAGCCCGGAGGTTGGCCGGCCGTGTGATGGCCGTGCGGCAGTTGGTGGACGAGGTGACCCGTGACCGGGTGTTCTACGACCGGTCGGGGGGCGGCGTAACGTTCTCCGGGGGAGAGCCGCTGAGCCAGGCGGACTTCGTTCTCGCATGCCTGCGAGATCTGACGGAGCGGGGCATCCACACGGCGGTGGACACCTGCGGACTCGTCGATCGCGGTGCGTTGCTCGAGGCTGCCGCTCTCGCCGACCTGTTCCTGTTCGATATCAAGCACACGGACGAAGCGGCCCACGCCGAATGGGCAGGAGGTCCGAACGATCGCATACTCGCCAACCTCGAGGCGCTGGCCCGGGTCCACGACGCGATCTGGGTACGCGTTCCTGTCATTCCGGGTGTGAACGACGACGCTGCGAATCTGCGCCGGACCGCGGCCCTCGCGGCGTCCCTTCCAGGCGTTCAGCGCGTGAGTCTGCTGCCGTACCACGAGCTTGGCGAAGACAAGAGAGAGCGTGTGGCCGTGCCGGGGGCCTCGTTTGCGCCGGAGCCGCCCGGGAAGGACCGCATGCGTGACATCGCCACGATCTTCGAGGAGGCAGGCCTCCTCACGGTAATCGGAGGATGAGGGAATGACGGATCGAACGAGACGCCTGCGCCAGGAGAGCCTCGACGCCGTGCCGAGCATCTCCGCTGAGCGCGCGCTGCTGGTCACGGCCTTTTACGAAGACAACCTCGGGCGCCTGTCCACGCCTGTGCTGCGGGCCAGGGCCTTCCTCCACCTGTGCGAGCACAAGACGCTGTATCACGGGGACGGCGAACTGATCGTGGGCGAGCGGGGCCCGGAGCCCAAGGCCGTGCCCACGTTCCCCGAACTCACATGCCACTCGGTCGAGGACCTGCGGATCCTGGATTCGAGGCCCAAGACCCGCTACTCGGTCTCGGACGCGGCGATCGCAGAATACGAGAGCACGGTGATCCCCTTCTGGACCGGACGCTCCCTTCGCGACCGGCTGTTCGAGGCGCTCCCGGACGAGTGGCATCAGGCCTACGAAGCCGGCGTGTTCACGGAGTTCATGGAACAGCGGGCCCCGGGGCACACGGTTCTGGACGACAAGATCTACTCGAAGGGGTTGCGAGGTTTTCAAGCCGATATCGACCTGGCGCTGGCCGGACTCGATTTCGCCGAGGATCCGGAGGCGCACGACAAGCGCGAGGCCCTGCACGCCATGCGGATCTCGTGCGACGCTCTGATCCGGTTCGCGGAGCGCCATGCGGATCTGGCCGAAGAGAAGGCGCGCGCCGGGACCCATCCCGCCGAAAGGCAGGCCCTGGAGAGAATCGCGGCCAGGTGTCGGCACGTTCCGGCGAACGCGCCGCGAGACTTCCACGAGGCGCTGCAGTACTACTGGTTCTGCCACCTGGGCGTGATCACGGAGCTGAACGGGTGGGACGCGTTCAACCCGGGCCACCTGGATCAGCACCTGCTCCCCTTCTACGAGCGGGGGCTGGCGGACGGGAGCCTGACTCGCGATTCGGCGAAGGAGCTGCTCGAGGCCTTCTTCGTGAAGTTCAACAACCACACCGCGCCCTCCAAGGTAGGGGTCACGGCGGCCGAGAGCGGCACGTACACGGACTTCGCCAACATCAACATCGGGGGCTTGCTGGCGGACGGCTCCGACGGCTCGAACGAGGTGTCCCGCATCCTGCTCGAGATCGTGGACGAGATGCACCTGCTGCAGCCGAGCACCAACGTCCAGGTGGCGAGCGAGACACCCGACGAGGTGCTCGACCACGCACTCCGCGTGATCCGGAAGGGCTACGGCTTTCCCTCGCTGTTCAACGCCGACGCCGCGGTCGCCGAGCAGCTTCGCCAGGGGAAGACGCTCGAGGACGCACGCGCCGGCGGGTGCAGCGGCTGCGTCGAGGTCGGCGCGTTCGGGAAGGAAGCGTACATCCTCACCGGCTACTTCAACCTGGTGAAGGTGCTGGAGCTGGCCCTGCACGACGGCTTCGATCCACGGACAGGGCGCCAGCTGGGGCCGCACACCGGCGCCGCCGGGAGCTTCGCGACGTTCGACGACGTGTTCGGGGCGTTCGAGGCACAGCTCAACCACTTCGTGGACGTGAAGATCCGGGGCAACCAGGTCATCGCCCGTATATACGCCCGCGAAATGCCGGCGCCGTTCCTGTCGGT
>JBDHBK010000508.1:0-2288 GCA_039592635.1 Gemmatimonadota bacterium | reverse complement strand
CCACGGCGACGACGAACGGGCCGAGGGTGTGTACCAGGGATTCGAGCCCCTGACAGCGAGCGACGTGGCCGACTGCGTCCACTTCGTGGTCACCCGGCCGTCGCACGTCAACGTGTTCGACATGGTTATTCTTCCGACTGCGCAGCGGAACGTCTACGTACTCGACCGCCAGGAACCGTCGTGAGCGGGAACAGCGACGGAAATGGCGAGACCCGGATCGCCCCCCGTCCCGACGCGCAGGGAAAGCACAAGCGACTCACCGGCTTCGCGCTGGCGCGTTTCGAGGCCTGGTCTCTGCCGAAACTGGCCGCGGCCCTGCCCGCCTGGGTCACGCCCGACCACCTCACGGGACTGGGCTTGCTGGCCTCAACCGGTATCGCCGTTTCCTACATGCTCACGAACCGCGACCCGGCGTGGCTGTGGGCCGCCAGCGGTCTTCTGGTGGTGCAGTGGTACGGCGACAGCCTGGATGGCACGCTTGCCCGCTACCGGAAGATCGAGCGACCCCGGTACGGCTTCTACCTCGACCATCTGACGGATGCCTACTCCACCCTCGCCATCGGACTCGGGCTCGGGTTCTCGCCCTACATGCTGCTGTCCGTGGGCCTCGCCATCACGATCGCGTACCTGCTGCTGTCGGTAAACGTGTACCTCGAGACCCACGTGTTCGGTGAGTTCAAGCTGGGACACGGCGTCCTCGGGCCCACCGAGGCCCGCGTGCTGCTGATCGCCCTCAACACGGCGATCGCGATTCTCGGTCCCCTGCGATTCAGTGTGATGGGGGTCCCGTTTACGCCGTATGACGTCCTGGGACTCGTCGGCGTGGCCGCGATGCTGATTCTTCTGCTGAGCCGCGCGACCCACAATCTCAAGACTCTGGCCGCCCTGGAGCCGCCCGGCATTCGAAAGGATGTGCAACAACCGCGGACCTGATCGTCATCCAGGGGTGGAAAGCGAAAGCACACCCGCTCGGAGGATACTGAGATGATCAGGAAACTGGCAGCTGGCCTCGTCGTAGCTCTCTTCTACGTGGCCGCGGCATCCATGCCAAATCCCGGCACCGCCCCCGCACAGGAAGCGCCGCGCCTGCAGTCCACGTCGGGCGACCGCGAATCCGTGATGATCACCGTGTACAATCAGAACTTCGGGCTCGTGCGCGAGATCCGTGATCTCAGCCTGGCCCGCGGGCTCGTCTCACTCGAATTCGGAGACGTGGCCTCCAGCATCCAGCCGGAAACCGTGCATTTGCGGGCCCTCGACGGTGCGCGACTGACGGTGCTGGAGCAGAACTACCAGTACGACCTCCTGAGTCCGCAGAAACTGCTCGAGAAATACGTCGGACGGACGGTCAAGGTATACCGATGGAACGAGGTGCTCGGCCAGGACGAGATGGTGGAGGCGGAAGTCCTGTCGGTGAACCAGGGGACGATTCTCAAGATCGGTGACGAGATCACGTTCAACTACCCGGGTCGCCTGGCGTTTCCCGAGGTCCCGGACAACCTGATCGCCAGGCCTACCCTCCTGTGGAAGCTGGACAGCGGATCGAATCGCCAGCGGGTCGAGACCTCGTACCTCACCCACAACCTCAACTGGAAGGCCGACTACGTGGTGGTCGTAAACGAGAACGACACCCGCGGAGACATCACGGGCTGGGTTACGCTCACCAATCAGAGCGGGGCAAGCTACGAGAACGCACAGCTCAAGCTGGTCGCCGGCGATGTGCAGCGCGTCTCGGCCCCGCAGGCCTACGGAGCGGCCCGCAAGTCGGTAATGAGAGCCGAAATGGCGATGGACGAGGCCTTCGCCGAGGAGGCGTTCTTCGAGTACCACCTCTACACCCTGAACCGGCCGGCCACCGTCCTCAACAACGAACAGAAACAGGTCACGCTGCTCGAGGCTTCGGATTTCGGGATCAAGAAGCGGCTGATCTTCTACGGCGCCGCGTACTACTTCCGCGGATCGTACGGCCAGGTCGAATCGAACCAGAAAATAGGCGTGTTCCTGGACTTCGAGAACAGCGACAAGAACGGCCTCGGAATGCCTCTCCCCGCGGGTATCGTCCGGGTCTATAAGAGCGACGCTTCGGGTGCCCAGCAGTTCATCGGCGAGGATCATATCGATCACACGCCGCGCGATGAGAAGGTGCGCATCAAGATGGGCGAGGCGTTCGATGTGTTGGGCGACCGCCGGCAGATGGACTTCGATATCATCGCCGACTGCGTCACCGAGAGCGAGTGGGAGATCAACCTCAGGAACCACAAGGATGAAGAGGTTGAAGTCGAAGTGTT
>JBDHBK010000507.1:0-2296 GCA_039592635.1 Gemmatimonadota bacterium | reverse complement strand
CTGGTGTGAGTCCTGACCGCCGCCGGAGGTCAGAGTGATCCCGATCGGCCGTTCCGTATTCGCCCTGGCTGCCGGCCTGCTCATGGCGGGCTGCAGTTCTACGCTCAGTCCGGAAGAATTATCCGCGGCTTGTCTGTCTCCGTCGGCCCCGTCATTCGCTGTCATCAGCCCCGGCCCGGAAGTACCTTAGCGCGGTACCCCAAGCGGATTCGCGACAGCATTCCACGCTCAATCACCAGGGGCTGGCATGTCAAGCCTGCACGACGAGGTACAACGCAACCTGGCGGTTCTCGATCTGGAGCCAGGAGTGTCGTGGCAGCAGGTCAAAGATCGATATCGCTTCCTGGCGAAGGTTTGGCATCCGGATCGTTTCGGGTCGGACGGGAGGGCCCGGGCGAGGGCCGAGAAGCAGTTCAAGACGGTCAACGAGGCGTATCAGTGGCTCCTGGAGCACCGGAGCACGATCGATTCGCTGGCCGAGAATCCGCAGCCGGAGGGCACCGACGAAGAGTCGCACGAGCAGGAGCCAGAGCCACAGCCAGAGCCTCGGCGCCACAGGCCACGGCCTGCGAAGCAGAGGGAGGCAGAGGCGGGGGGCTCGGCGGTCGAGAAGTTCCTATGGGGAATGATCGCCACGTTTGCTCTCATCGCTGGGGTCATTCTCGTTGCGTCCACGCTGCCCGAATGGATTAACCGTGAGGGCCTCTCGGCCTCGACATCCGAGCCGCAAGCGGACGTAGCCGATTCCAACAGCCGCTCCGATGCGGTGACGTACTCCGCACCCGCGTCGGCCGCATCGCCCCGCTCACAAGCTGACCGGAGCCAGACGCCCCCTCCCACCCGGGTGATCGATTTCGCCACATTCGCCCGCGCAAACCAGGCTGCTGAACGTCGGCCGGAGGGAGCTGTCACCGACGGTCCCACGCCCCGCGCCGGGGATGATGGGGTAGGTGAGGCGGAGTTGATCAGGGGTGCTTGGAAGCCCAAGAACCCGGATCCTGTAGCCAGCAGGCGGGGGACAGCTGAGTCTGCGAACTCGAAAGCTGATCTCGAGCACTGGTCCGGCGCTGTCGACGGCTCGCCCCCGCCCGATCTACCACGGGTATCCATTCGCTTGTTCGAGGACGTCGAGGTAGGCGAACGGATGGGAACCGTCGTCTACTGGCACGAGGCGGGCGCATGCAGCTATGGGCTCCATCTTCACGAGCAAATCGGAGACTGGATACGGACGGAGCAGGTGCCCGAGGCCTCGGAGTGTGCTCCGCTGGGAGAGATCTGGTTCTTCGTCGGCGAGACGAATCTTACCGCTCTCTGGCACCGTCTGGACGGCAGTCAGTGGTTCTCATCCCGCCTGAACCTGGACTAGCTGCCCATCCTGGTGCTTAGTGAAGAACGCCTGCGGAGTCTCCATCCCCAGTCGCGTGAGGTCGGGTTCAGTCCGGATTCGTGATGAACACGTGGGTCCAATAGGAGCCGTGAAGCCCTACTCCGTGGTGGGAAAAGGCACAGTTCTCGATGTTCGCCCGGTGCCCGGGGC
This sequence comes from Gemmatimonadota bacterium, assembly GCA_039592635.1. Lineage (GTDB taxonomy): Bacteria > Gemmatimonadota > Gemmatimonadetes > Palauibacterales > Palauibacteraceae > Benthicola. The sequence continues at coordinate 759 of JBDHBK010000507.1, read as the reverse complement.
TGTTCAGCCACAGCGACAGCGCCGATTCGGCCCCGCCGCCGGTCATCGCGATGTTCTCACCGGCCGGCCCGTTCCAGGTCACGCCGCCCTCCGCGAGGCGGTCCCAGGGGCTCTCACCGTCGGGATTCGTGTGTGAAAAAAATCCCCTCTCCTGCATGTCCTGACTGTGCGTGTGCCCTACGTCAGCCGTCGCAGAATGCCATGACAACGCATCACACCCCACCGTTTTCCGGTGCGCGTTCAACTGTGTGACGAAGGCGGCGACTTCTCCAGTTGGGCCCTGTGACGAGCCGGGTTCGGTGGGTCCGTCGTCGCTACAGCCAACGGCGATGACCAGGGCCACGAGCACCGTGACCGGGTGCAGCAGATTCCTCATTGTCGGGCCTCCTCCACGCTTTCGCACGTCTCGCGAATGCGCCTGGAGGGGCCAGAAGTGTGCCAGAAGTGAACTCTGAGCCCGTCGCCCCGGACGTTCCGCAGTCGTACGTTGGAACCGATCGTCAGTGGACCCATTATCCTCAAGGAGTTCGGCATGGCGAAGTGGGTGGCCATCACGGGCAAAGAGATGGTGTTCGAGCACGTAGGCGGCGCGGACCTGAACAACGGAGCCATCCGCTACGTGTTTCAGATGAAGGACGATGGCAGCTTCGGAACGATAGAAGTCGACGGTCGGCGGATTCAGCCCGTCACATCGATGGTCTTCGTTCAGGGCAACACGATCCACGTGCAGGTGGAGTGACCTGCCGGGTTCCGGCCCGT
>JBDHBK010000506.1:0-2301 GCA_039592635.1 Gemmatimonadota bacterium | reverse complement strand
TAGAACGCCCGGTCGTAGCGGACCGGGTCGCCGTATCCGTCCCTCAGTCCCTCGCGCGGCAGCACCAGGATGGCACCGTTCCCGCCGGTGACGACGTGGTAGGGCACCATCTGTCCGCCCGGAGCGCAGTGGTACACGAAGAACCCGGCCTTCTCGGCTCGCCACAGAAGACCGACTTCCTGTCCCGGGGCCACCTTGGTGAGTCCCCCGCCTCCCAATGCGCCAGTCGACGCGTGAAAGTCGATGTTGTGGAGCAGCGTGTTAGCCACGGGCTGCTGGAAATTGATGGTGTCGGTGGTCCCATTCACCAGCGTCAGGTTCACCCAGTCCCACTGGAAGACGACCGGTACCGGGCCGGGAACGCTGTTGTTGAAAGCCATCTGCCACACGAACACGCCGGGAGCGATCTCCTGCTCCCGTTCGATGATCTCGAAACGGATGTTGACGATCCGGGGGGGGCCGCTGGCCACCTGCTCGTGTTCCGGGAGGAAGGGCGGCGCCACCATCTCCTGGTCCACCGACTCCGCATTCTCGAGGGCGAAGTTCACGACAGCTGGATCGGGTTCGATCTTCCAGTCGGAAGACTCGGGCGCCTGTGAGCACCCCGCGATCAGCAATGCGGCTGCCCATGCAAAAGCTCTGGATTTCATGTGGACCCCTGTTCGTAAGACTTCTCGGCCGGAGATGTGATACCAGGGGAACTCGCCTCGGAAACGGTGCCCCTGGTCCTAATAATCATAAGATTATGATAATTAATTGAGGTGTCAAGCAGATCGACGCGTGGCGGTTGGCTGGTTGGTTTCGTTATCCTCGAAAGGTCGGAAAGAGACCGACGGCTACGAGGCACCTACAGCGAGGACGGTGCGGCTTTGCTGACGTGGGCGGATGTGCTCGAAATCGCAGGAAACGGAAACCCGCCGCCGGATCGGCGTGTGGAGCGGACGGACGAGGAGTGGCGGGCGCAACTGACGCCCGAGCAATACAGGGTGACGCGAGCGAAGGGTACGGAACGTCCGTTCAGCTCTGAAATGTGCAGCCTTTTCGAGCCCGGGCTGTACGCCTGCCTGTGCTGTGACACACTGTTGTTCGATTCGCATGTGAAGTTCGAGTCGGGAACCGGGTGGCCGTCGTTCAGCCAGCCTGTCGAGCCGAGCGCAGTGGCATACCACATGGACGTGTCACTAGCGATGCATCGGGTGGAAACGACCTGCAACACGTGTGACGCCCACCTCGGGCACGTCTTCCCGGACGGGCCCCCGCCGAGCGGACTGCGGTACTGCATCAACGCTGTGTCCCTGAAGAAAGTCGAGGAATCGTCATGAAAGCACTCCTGTTTGCTGCTGTGACCCTCGTTGCAGGTAGCATGGTCTCCTGCGCTCTCCAGGACTCGTCCGCGAACGAAGAGATCGTCATGCGCATGATCGAGGCGATCAACAACCGCGACTTCGACGCCCTGGACGATGTCGTCTCGCCGACGGTTCACCGGTACAGCGGGGCCACTCCCGACGTGCACGTGACCAACCTCGAGGAGTTCAAAGCGTTTCTGCATGCCGATCTCGCGAGTGTACCGGACGCGATGCAGGAGACCAACATGATCTTCTCGAGCGGCGACATGGTCGCCGTTCACGAGACCTACTCGGGCACTCAGACAGGGCAGATGGGACCCTTCCCGCCGAGCGGTCGCGAGCTCGAGTTGCCCTTCATCGGTTTGCTCAGGATCGAGGACGGAAAGATTGCCGAGATCTGGGTGGAGTGGGACAACCTGAGCGCGCTGGCACAACTCGGGCACTTTCCGCCGCCGGGAATGATGCCGGAGGAAGAGGCGCCGGACGTTGAATAATGGGACAGCCAGGCATTCCCCCGTCACAGGGCTGACTCGGCTGGTCGGACTCGTCGTCGCGTGCAACGGCGCCGGCGTGAGGTGAACGCCTTCGACGTCGACCGCTGGCGGGAGCTGGGCGCACTTACCCCGGCGGCCAGGATCGACAGCCTGCGGGCCTTCCACCGCCGCGTGGCTGGAGATCGCACGGTACTCCTCGTTGCATTCAACAGCTGGACGGGCACCGAGTTGGCCCGCCGGCTCGGTGTGGCCGACGAGCCGCACGTGGCGGAGCAGCACACGGGAATCACCGGTGCGATGCTGAACGTCCGGCTGTACCAGGCGCTCCGGGCACGCGGAATGACGCCGGTGATCGAATAGTCCGTGGTGATCCGGGTAGTCCCTACCATGGAATGAGCAGCAGCCGTCAAAGACCGGAGGACATCGTAGAATTCCAGATTACGCCGGCTTCACCCGGCACG
>JBDHBK010000505.1:0-2302 GCA_039592635.1 Gemmatimonadota bacterium | reverse complement strand
GGGCGAATACCGAGTATTCACGGGGGCCGGAGAGCCGTCCTCGATCGACGACATCGTGGCGGCCATGGGCGAGCACACCCTCGTGTTTGTCGGCGAAACCCACGACGACCCCACCGCACACATGCTCGAGGCCGAGCTCCTCAAACGCGCTTACGAGACCTACGGAACTCCCGGCTCGAATGACGGCGCGCCGCGACCTGTGGCCCTGTCGCTGGAGTTCTTCCAGAGCGATACGCAGCCCGTCGTGGACGAATACCTCGCGGGCCTGATCACCGAGAAGGCCTTCCGGGCGGACAGCCGGCCGTGGCCACGCTACGAAACCGACTACCGGCCCATGATCGAGTTCTCGAAGGAGAACGGGCTGACGGTGATCGCGGCGAACGCTCCGCGCCGATACGCCACCCGGGTCACGCAGCACGGACGCGAGTCCCTCGAGGACCTGAGTCCTGAGGCGTTGGCCAGCCTCGCTCCGCTACCCTACGGACAGCCTTCCGATGTCTACCGGAGCCAGTGGATTCAGATCATTACCGAGGTGATGGAAGAAGAGGGCATGAAGTGCGGGATCCCCGTCGAGGAGCTCGAGGCCGAGGACGGCGGCGAGGTGAAGGCACGGGCGCCGGTCGGAGCCCACGGCAACATGGGGAATCAGCTCCACAGCCAGGTGCTGTGGGACGCCACCATGGCCTGGTGGATCTCCCAGTATCTTGCGGCGCAACCGGACGCCCTGCTTCTGCACATGGTCGGCGGGTTCCACGTCGAGCGCGGTACGGGCACGCCAGAGCACCTGGAAGCCTACCGGCCCGGTACGAGCCGCATGATCGTCGCGCTGCAGCCCGTCGAAGACGTGGACACCTTCGAGCCGGCCCCGGAAGGCGAGTGGGGCGACTTCGTGATCCAGACCGACCAGTCGCACACGCTCGAGGAGATCGAGTGCCGGGCGCTTCTGGCCGAGCGCGAAGAGGCCTCCACGGAATAGCCGCAAGCGACAGGCGCGTCCGAGGTCGACGCGGCAGCGGCCTCAGGCATCTGCGCCGGCACCTGCCACCGTACCGGGTGTAGTCCATTTGCGGAGTCCGCCCCCCAGGTCTCCGCGTAGGACGTTCCAGAACATGTCGATGAATCCGCAAGCGCGGCCCCCCGCCGCGTGGGAGGGAATGATGATGGACTCGGACGTCGGACGGATCGCTTTCCGGAGCGCCCTCGTTGCCGGACTCGCCCTTCTCGCCTCGCTTTTCGCCGCCCCACCCATCGTGTCGCAGTCCGTGTTCGACGCGGCTCGCGAGGGAGACCTCGAGGCGCTTCAGGCGCTGGTCGCGGCCAACTCGGAACGGGTCCGCGAGACCGATGACAGCGACCGTACCCCACTGCACCTGGCCGCCGCGTACGGGCATGAGTCGGTCGTCAACCTCCTGCTGGACGCGGGAGCGGACGTCGATGCCCGCGAGGAAGACGGCGAAACGCCTCTCCACTACGCCGCCTGGCGCAGCCGGGTGGAGACGGGCCAGCTCTTGATCGAGCGGGGAGCCGACAACGAGATCCGGAACAACTGGGGACGGAGTCCCCTCCTGATCGTGGCCCGCGAGACTGGGAACGTCGACATGGCGGCCGTGCTCATCGAAGCTGGCGCCGAAGTGAACCTGAGGGACGAGGGAGGAGAGTCGCCGCTCGACCTGGCCGCGTGGCGCGGTTTCCGTGACCTGGTCAACCTCCTGCTCGACGAGGGCGCCGAGCTTCCCCCGGCCGGCAGCGTGGAGGCGCAGTACCTGGCCATGTTCGCGGCCGAGAAGGGCCTCGATCGCCTGTTCAACCTGTGCGTGGATGCCGGTGTGGACCTGGCGCTGAGAAACGAGAACGACGGTTCCCTGCTCCACTCCGCCAGCCAGGGCGGCTCGTCAGCGGTCGTCTCGCGTCTCCTGGGCGAAGGCTTCGATCCCAACGAGGTCGACCGCTACGGACGAACTCCCCTTCACTATGCTGCTGAGCTCGGACGAAAGGACGTGGCCCGCCTGCTCCTCAAGAAGGGGTCGGATATCGACGCCCGCAGCCTGAGCGGGGAGTCCGCCTTCAACACGGCCGTGTGGGTGAAGCGCAACGAGATGGCGGAGTTTCTCGCGAAAGCGGGAGCAAACACCGAGGAGCGCCACTTTCCGAGCCTGACGGGCGACTTCATGGGACAGGCTCCCCCGCCCGCCGATGCCGAACCGATCCTGTTCGGGCTCGACATCGTGTCCACGCACCGGTTCCAGCACGGCACCATTGCCTTCGCCCCGGACGGGGACGAGGCCTACTGGTCCTCGCAGAT
>JBDHBK010000504.1:0-2304 GCA_039592635.1 Gemmatimonadota bacterium | reverse complement strand
TTCTGCCGGCTGCTTCTGTCGAGGGTACCGTCGGACCGCCTGGAGGAAGCCGAGCCCGGGCTCCTCGGTGAGCAGGCGGCTCGCCTGTTCCGCCTGATAGAGGACACGCCCGCGGACGAGATCGGGGTGGAGCTCGGTCGCTTGCAGAGTCGGCCGCACCGCGCGGTGCTTCTCACGGCGATGCCGGATTGCGCTTTCATCGTCGAGACGTTGCAGGAGATGCTGGCGGCCGAGGGCTACTCCATCCTGGCCCTGTTGCATCCGATTCTGTCGGTCGGTCGTGACGGCGAAGGTCTGGTGAACGCGATCGGGGATCGGGTCGGTTCGGGCTCTCGAACCTCGGCGACCATGATCCTGTTCGAGGGATTGGAGCCCGGCGGCGAGGCTGAGGTGGAGGCGGAGGTCGCCCGGAGGTTGGGCCAGGTAGGGCTCGCGACGGCCGATTTCCAGCGAATGGTCGAGGACGCGACGCACATCCGTGAGGACCTGGAGTCCTTGAAGGCGGACCTCGACTGGAAGGTGCCGGAACTGCAGGAGATCCAGGAGTTCCTCGAGTGGCTGCGGGACGGGAACTTCGTCTTCCTCGGGTATCGTGAGTACGACATTCTCCCGGGCGATCAGGGTGAGCTCCAGGTGCAGCTACGGCGGGGTTCAAGCAGGGGAATCCTCTCCGACGAGGCGAGTTCGAAGGTGTACCGGCCCGTACCGGTAAGCGACCTGCCCTCGGAACTGACGGCTCGAGTGCTGGGCGGACCCACTCTCATGGTCTCCAAGACCAACGCCCTGTCCCCGGTCCACCGGCGCGCCCGCATGGACGACATCAGCGTCAAGCGGCTTGATGCGAATGGGACCGTCCTGGGGGAAAGAAGGTTCCTCGGGCTGTTCACCGCCAAGGCCTTCAACCAGGACGCATCCGTGACGCCGATTCTCCGCCGGAAGCTGGCTGAGATCCTCGAGGCCGAGCAGGTGGAGGCGGGAACCCACGATCACGGACTCATCGTCCGACTGTTCAACAGTCTGCCCAAAGAGGACCTGTTCGTGGCTCCCGTCGAGGAGCTACTCCCCGTCGTCGATGCGGTGATCGAGACCCACGCGAGTGGCGAAGTCCTCGTGGTCGGGCGTCCCGACGCCCTGGCCAGGGGTGTGACTCTGATGGTCGTGATGCCACGGCACCGGTTCTCGGCGGATGCCCGACACCGGGTGCAGGAGCTCATCGTCGAGGCCTACGACGGTCAGATTCTCAACTACCACCTTGCTTTGGGAGAGGGGGAGCAGGCGCGTCTGCACTTTCACGTTTCTGCGGAGCCAGAGGCGATAGCGTCCGTGGACCTGGTTGATCTGCAGAAGCGGGTGAGCGAGGCGATTCGCTCGTGGCGCGAGAAGACGCGAGCCGCACTCGAAGAAGTGATGGAGCCGGATCGGGCAATGGAGTTGATCGGGCGGTATGGTGCCGCCTTCTCGCCGCAGTACGTGGCGACGACTGAGGTAGGTACCGCCGTGCGAGACATCGAGGTCCTGGAACAGGTGCGCTCGGCGGGAATGAGCCGGGTGACTCTCAACGAGGTCGATCCCCCGGTTGCGAATCGATACTGGCTTACCGCCTTCGATCGGGGCCAGAGCCACGACCTGAGCGATGTCATGCCGGTGCTGGAGAATTTCGGCTTCCGCGTGGTTCGGGCGGAACCCCATGAAGTCGCGGTAGAGGAAGGCGAGGCACCGCTCACCATCCATGGTTTCCTCGTGGACGTCCCCGCCGAGTGGCAGGTGGAGCGGGAGTCGGCCGAGCCGCGAGTCGAGGAGGCACTCCGTGCCGTGCAGGCAGGTTGGGCCGATGATCTTCACGTCAATCGACTGATCCTGTCCGCAGGTCTGTCATGGCGGCAGGTGGCCCTGCTGAAGGCCTATGGGGCGTACGCGTTCCGCATTGGCGCCGTTTCCAGCCGATTGGGTCTGCGGCGACCCCTCGTGGCGTATCCGCGCGCGGCCCGGTTGCTGTGGGAGATCTTCTCCGTCCAGTTCGATCCGACCCTCGAGGGCGATCGTGAGATGGCTGGAATCGCGACCCGCGATGCCTTTCACGATGTGCTCAAGACGGTCGAGGGAATCGACGACGATCGCACCCTGCGGCGGCTCCTGAACCTGATCGACTCCACGGTACGCACGAACTACTTCCAGCCGAGGTTGCGAGAAAATCCCGAAGCGCCGATCTCGCTCAAGTTCGATTGCAGCCGTATCGAGACGATGCCGGATCCGCGACCCAGGCACGAGATCTGGGTGAGCGGTGTCCGGACCGAGGGAGCCCAT
>JBDHBK010000503.1:0-2849 GCA_039592635.1 Gemmatimonadota bacterium | reverse complement strand
CCCCGGTCCACGCCTTCTCTGAGCTCTTCGACGGTCAAACCGCTGAGAATCGATTCCTGCGGGATCGACGCATCGGCTTCGGGTGCGCCCGCGAGCTCTGCCCTCGACAGCGTGCGTTTCTCGCGAATCAGCAGCCACTCGCTCTCCGTCTTCTTCAGCTTGACCAGCGTCCACACGCCTCGAAGCTTGTGGCCGCGGAGCTCGAACAGGAGCTTGCCTTCCGCCATTCCCGCCTCGGGGTCCTCGAGTGCGACCCAGTTCCCGCGGTCCCAGACGATCATCGGCCCTGCGCCGTAGTTGCCGGGAGGGATCACATCCTCGAAATCGACGTACTCTAAAGGGTGGTCCTCGACGTGGACGGCGAGCCGTTTCTCGGCCGGATCGAGAGACGGACCCTTTGGCACGGCCCACGAGGTCAGGGCGCCGCCCCACTCGAGGCGCAGGTCCCAGTGAAGACGGCTGGCCGCGTGTTTGTGGATGACGAACAACCCGCCCGTGATGCCGCCGGTGGTCGGTTCGGCGGCATCTGCAGGCGAAGCGAGGGGATCGCGTTCAGACATGGTTTCACCCTATTTTAATAGACTGTCCAGTGAAACAGGAGTGATGTATGAGCGCACGCCCCATCGCGTCGGCCACGGTTTCCTTCGGGCTGGTTTCGGTTCCGGTCAAGCTGTACTCGACGGCCGACAACTCCCAGAAGGTGAGCTTCAACTGGATTAACCCGGCGACCAACTCGAGGGTGAAGCAGCGCTATTGGGACGCGAAGGAGGAGCGGCTCGTGGAGCGCGAGGAACTGGTGAAGGGGTACGAGTTTTCTCGCGAACAGTACGTCCTGTTCACGCCGGACGAGTTGAAGGTGTTGGAGGCCCAGTCCTCCAACGCGATCGACATTGCGGAGTTCATCCCCTTCGAGCAGGTGGAGCGGATGTACCTCGCGAAGGCGTATTTCCTGGGTCCGGATCGGGGCGGCGAGCGGGCGTACCGACTGCTCAGCGCGGCGTTGCGGGAAACGGGTCGCGCGGCGCTGGCCCGCTACGCGGCGAGAGGCAAGGAGTACCTCGTCCTCGTCCGTCCGATGGGGGAGGGACTCATCCTCGAGCAGCTGTTCTACTCGCAGGAGTTGCGCGCGTTCGAGGACGTGCCGATCGGCGAGGGAGAGGTGAAGGACGAAGAACTGGCCCTGGCCGTGCAGCTCATTGAGCAGGCGGCCTCGGACATCTTCGAACCGGACAAGTACGAGGACGAAGTCTCGAAGAAGGTGCTGGCCCTCATCGAGAGGAAGATCGAGGGCGAGGAGATCACAGCGGCGCCAGAGGTGGAGGCGGAGGACAAGATCGTCGACCTCATGGAGGCACTGAAGGCAAGCCTGGGCAAGGGCGACGCGACCGGATCAAAGGACCGCAAGCCGGCGAAGCGGGCTTCGTCTGCCGGCAAGGGGACCGACAAGAAGCGGGCTGCCCGCTGAAGTCTGCTAAAGAACTGGGGTAGGTCGCGCGAATGGCGCTTGCGCGGCTCAGCGAAGGAACGACGACGAGTCGTAGCAGCGCTACGGCGAGGAGGAGAGACGCCCGATCAGACGAGCAACCGCCAGTCGCCCGAAGGGTTGCGGCGGCACACGGCCATCTTCGGTGTTGGCGCGCCTCGACGTAGCTACGGCTATGCCTTCGTCGCGCCGCCGTGGATCTGGCCATGTGGCGCTCGCAACGCGACCTACCCCAGTTCTTTAACAGACTTCGCTAGGACCTGACGAGTGGCAAGCTATTCCACACGGGAAGCGGCTGAGCTCCTGGGCCTGTCCCAGGAGAGAGTACGGCGACTGGCCGAGTCGGCCTCCCTTCACCCGGAGAGGTCGCGACGGGGCTGGTATCGCTTCGATTTCCGCGATCTCGTTCTGCTCAGAACTGCCCTTGAACTGGAGAACTCAGGCGTCTCGCCCAGGCGGCTGCTCCGTTCCCTGCGAGACCTGAAGCGGCAGCTGCCGGAGGATCGGCCGCTCACGGCGATCCGTATCACGCTGGAAGCGGATGAGCTCGTCGTTCAGGACGCTGACCTGGCGTGGAATCCCGAGTCGGGGCAGGTGCGGATGGGCCTGCAGGTGGAGTCGAAGGGCGCCGACGTCGAGTCGCTCGACCGCCGCCGCGCGAGGCCAGTGGCCACGCAGAAGAGCCTTGAGGCGGCGGACTGGTATGAGTTGGGCTGCGGTTTGCAGGCGCAGTCCCCGGAACAGGCTGCCGAGGCCTTCCGGCGGGCGGTGGAGCTGGATGCCGGCCTGGCGGACGCCCACATCAACCTCGGCGTGCTCATGCACGAGCGCTCCGACCTCGAAGGGGCCGAGATGTGCTACCGGCTGGCCCTCCGGGCGGACGCGGACAGCGCCACGGCCGCGTACAACCTCGGTGTCGTCCTCGAGGATCTCGGGAAGCCGGAAGAGGCGACGGAGGTATACCGCAGGGCCATCGAGTCTGACCCTCTGCTGGCGGACGCTTACTACAACCTCTCGCGACTGTACGAGAGGGCGGGGGACCGGGCGGCCGCCCTCCGGCACCTGCGCAGCTACAGCGAACTGGTCAAGATCAACTAACCGGCCGGGAGCGATTCCGGTCCCACGGCACCCGACAGGTATCATGACTCGACACATTGGACGTACCCTGGTCGCTTCGATGGCCCTCCTGGTGGTCACGGCGCCGGCCTTCGCACAGGAGAGCCGCTCGTACTCGCCGGAAGAGGCGCCGGCCCGGTATGACGAGGATCGTCCCTCTCCCGATTTCCACCGGGGTCGCCGGGAGGCGGTGCTTGCGGCCCTTCCGCAGGATGCCGTAGCGATCGTCGTGAGCTCGCCGACCCGGCTG
>JBDHBK010000502.1:0-3510 GCA_039592635.1 Gemmatimonadota bacterium | reverse complement strand
GACACGGCGCTGCTGCCGGTGGGCGCGACCGTGGACCTGCTGCTGGAAGTGACGAACCCCGGCCAGTGGATGCTCCACTGCCACATCGCGGAGCACCTGGAGGCCGGAATGATGATGGCGTTCGCCGTCGAGCCGGGGGGCTGACGGCACTCATCGAGGTCCGACGCAAACACGCGCGGGCAGCGAACCCCTCACGGAGGATGGGAATGAGGACGAGGAGAGCAGGATGGATCGGCGTCTCGGCTGCGGCTGCGCTGCTGTTCCTGGCGGCGCCGGCGCTGTTCGCGCAGGGCACGCCCGACAATCCCGGCACCGACAACATGACGGTCATCGGCCAGCACCACGCGGGCGACGGCCTCGAGATCAGTTACACGGACGTCGAAGTCGAGCAGGAACCGGGCCGGCCGTACGTCTACCTGGCTCGCGTCCTCGGCCCCACCAAGGGCATGGACATCGTGTCGATCGAAGACCCGGCCAATCCGGAGCTGCTGTACCAGTGGCGCATCGAGGACCCGGAGCTTCACATCGGTCTCGGCGGCATGGACACCAAGTACTTCAAGCACGACGGCCGCTACTACGTGATCCAGTCCCTGCAGTTCTTCGGCGGGCCGGACACGGAGCTGGGAGCCGTGGTGTTCGACGTCACCGGGCTCCCGGACGCCTCCACCGTGAAGGAAGTGGGTCGCATCCTCGCGCCGGACACACCCACCGGATTTCACAACATCTGGGCCTACAAGCATTCGTCGGGGATGCCGATTCTCGTGGCCACCACCAGCGGCCCGCACGCCAACCTGTACGACCTGTCGGCCTTCCTGAACGGGGCCGAGGACTACGGTCTCATCGGGCAGGTCCCTTGGCCGTCGACGGCGATGGACTCGCCGTTCGGCTCCATGGTCGGATACCACGACTTCTACGTGGCGTGGGATCCGATCGGTGAGCGCGACATCCTGTACGGCTCGGGTCTCGACGGATACTACATTTACGACATCACCGATCCCTCGAGCCCGGAGTTGATCACCTCGATCGTGGGCGTGATGGGCGTCACGCTGGCGCACACCCTGACAGCTACGCCGGATGCGAAGATCGGAGTGGGGCAGACCGAGTACAAATACTCGCCCATCCGCATCTACGATCTCGACCAGGGAATCCACGGCGGGCAGGAGCGAATCACCTCGGAGCTGAGCGCGTGGACCCGGAGCTACGAGGCGCTCTCGCACAACAACGAAATGCGCTATCCGTACGTGTTCGTGTCCTCGTACAAGGACGGGATCGACGTCTTCGACATCAGCGATCCCGAGAACCCGGAGGGCGTGGCATACTTCGACACCTACTTCGGGGATGAGAAGGCGGGCCTGGCGATGGACCTTGGTCTCACGACCGGGGAGCCCGTCGGCGAGAGCGATTTCAACGGCGCGTTCGGCATCGACGTCCGCAACTACGACGGTCTGATCGTGGTGAGCGACATGGTCACCGGCCTGTCGCTCATGAAGATGGACGGATTCGACGGTTGGCACGGCTCGGACCACGGGATGCCGAACATCTCGAGCGTGCAGGACTGGGATCACGGCCCGCAGGGCCTGGTTCCGTAGCTTGCGACCCGTGAGGGGATCGTCCGCGGGACGGAGAGGCGGCTTCACGCTCCTGGGCGTGGGGCCGTCGCTCGTCCTGTGGTTCTTCCTGTCCGCTGGGGCAGGTGGCGAAGCACGGCCGGGAGTGCCCGAACCGGGTGCGTATCCCGACCAGTTCCCGCTGTTTCCGACGCAGGGGAACGCGGGAGCCTCCGGGATGGCCTACCTGAAGCAGCCGTGGTCGCCGTTCGGCGTGTCGGTGGACGAAGACGGGTACGTGCAGTACTACCTCGAGGTCGAGTTGGCGGGCCTCCCGGTCGTGGACGGGGAGGTCTACCGGGTGTGGATCACCACGCCGAATCTCGATCCGATCGCGAACCTGGGGACGCTGGCCGGCGACGGCTCCGTGACGGGCTCGACGCACTGGCATCAGCTCATGGTGGTGGTCAGCCGCGAGCCGTCCGATAGGGTGGTGGCCGACGGTGACCGATGGGACGGCTCGATCATTTTGCGCGGATTCTCGGCCGGAGCACGGGTGACACCGATGGCCCAGCACTCACTGTTCCAGCAGAGCCCCATGTAGAGGGTTCTGCCGGGCCAGTGTTCACGGCTTTGGAAACCACACCATGCGCGCGGGCCGGGCGCGCGGGCCGGCCCTCCGAAGAGGACCGGCCCGTTTGATCTGCGTCCCTGCAGCGTCGTGAACGGCTAGGGGTTCACGTTGAACTTCACAGAACTGGCGGCGGGGAAGGCGAGACCGACAGTGTTCGTGGGTTGGTACTCGATGACGTTCCCATGCTCGTCCAGCAGGACTAACGGGTTTCCGTCGCCGTCCAAAACGTATCCTTCCTCATTGGTTCGATACGTGTGTAGCTTGTACGCCCCGGGCTTGTCCAGGGCGAGGTCGTTCCACTGGTACACGAGGCCGTAGTCCGGGACGCTCACCTGAACTCCAACGAATTCCCCATACATCTTCCACGAGCCGTTGTTGTCCTCGGCCGTGATCGCCATCATGACGGTCTCATCTCCGGAGAGGAAGGAGCCGAGGGAGGTCGTGAGATGCACACGGATTTCCCGGCCTTCGGGGCACACCTTATCCCCATCCGGGACGGGGACAGGCGTACCATCCGGATTCTCCTTGAGGGCGCATATCAGATTCGAACCGCTCGGGTCACCGGGGAGGTCCGGATCGAATGCCGTCGCGTCACCCGGAATCGTGATGAACTCCACCAGGCCCACAGGATCCACTTCATACCCTTGGAATGGGCTGAACTCCGTGGCCTTCCCGCTTGCGGATCCGCCCTTCACCGTCGCGTGCAGGTCTTGAGGCCAAAACGGGAACACGGCACGAGCGAGTCGAACGATCTGAGGCACCGCGGCGATGAGCAGCGGGTCCACGAAATCGGTGCATCGATCGGTAGAATAGTCGTTTCCTTCCTGAAGGAATGAGCCTCCGTGAGCGACCTTCTCCGTCTTCCCATCAGATGCGGCGGCACACATGGTCACCGACAGGGCATCCTTAGTACCGGGCAGAACGTTCCAGTCATACGGATAGTCCTCGAAGAGCTCGTCCTCTCCAAAAGCCGCGCCTGGCGGTGGCTCATAATCGTAGTCCGGATAACCGAAAACCAGGACGGCGTCGCCGTTGAGGACAGATGACCACGTGGGGACCGGGTCGGAGCCGCCGAATGGCTCCACGAACCAGTAGGGGATGCCTTCGGCCACGTTGCCCCACGAGAACACCGCGTCCTCGGGATAGTCTGTGCCGCGGACGCCGAAAGCACCTTCGTCGGTCAGCGACTCTTTGAACTTTCCGAGATCAGCGGGACACGCACCGGAAGAACCGCAGGCGAACCGTTCCATCACGTCCCAAGCCACGAACGCCACCATTGCACCGTCCGCGGGATCTCCCACTTGCGTCGACGCACGCGCCTCTTCCATT
>JBDHBK010000501.1:0-2317 GCA_039592635.1 Gemmatimonadota bacterium | reverse complement strand
GAACACCTCGAGCGCGATCAGGCCGGCCCCTGCCGCAAGCAGGATCGCCTCTTCCATGCCTGCCAGGTGCACGACGAAACGCGCCCCGAAAAAAGCGGTCAGGCAGAGAAGACCCACCGCACCCGCCAGCCCGAACGTCGGGGTCCGAATCTCAATAACGAGACCCATGAAGCCCAGGCTCAGCAGCAGGGGCGCCAGTAGCGGGTTCGTCAGCAGGCGCACGATGCGCTCCGCCCAGTTCGGGCTCATATCCCGAACTGGAGCGCCCTCGAGACCCACGGACGCGACCAGAGCGGGCCAGTCGTCCACGACCCCGGTCGCCACCCCCAGGTCGACGGCCTCGGACGTCGTCAAAGTCAACAGCTTTCCTGCCTCCGAGATACCCTCGACGGCCACGTTCTCATCGACCATGGCTTCGGCGATCGCCGGATCGAAGCCCCTCTCCTCGGCCAGGGCCCTGAACTCTGATCGCATCGCGCTCACCATCTTCTCGGACGCGCGCTGGCCTTCGCCCACCACCGGCGTGGCGGCTCCGATGGTGGACCCGGGACGCATGTACAGGCGGTCGGCCGACAGGGCGATCATCGCTCCGGCGGACAGGGCGCGCCGATTCACGTAAGCGTGTACCGGCAAACCGGCATCGCGAACGGCGTCGATGATCTCCCACGCCGCGTCGATGCGTCCGCCTGGCGTGTCGATGTCGAGGATGACAGCTGAAGCTCCCGCGGCGGCCGCCTCGTCGAGCGACCGGGACACGAAGGGAGCGAGACCCATCTCCACCGTACCGGTGACCGGGACCCGGTACACGGCTCGACCCTCCTGTCCTCGGAGAACCGGGACGATCGCGGCGAGCATCGCAGCGAGGGCCGCGAGTCGGATGGGTACGCGCAAACCCCTGTGGCTGTTCATGCGATGGAAACTAGCGTCAGCACCAGCGCTTACCAAGACATGGCGTTCGAGTGTCCGGCGCGCCGCGCCGCTCCGATTGTGGCTGCACCACCTTTCTCGCTAGTTTGGGAGGTTGCAAGGCTCACGGCATACACTGAACGGAGAGACGCTCGAAATGGCGGACAAGCTGATCCAGTACGAGGTGGTCGACGGCGTTGGGGTCATCACGATGGTCGACCCGCCCGCGAACACGTATACGCACGAGATGATGCGGGAGATGGACGAGGCGATCCTGGATGCGCGGTTCGATGAATCGGTGCACGTGATCGTTCTACGGGGCGCGGGGGACAAGTTCTTCAGCGCGGGCGCGAACATCAGCATGCTCCAGACCTCGGACCCGTACTTCAAGTACTACTTCTGCCTGCACGCCAACGAGACACTTACCCGCTTGGAGCAAACGCCCAAGCTGGTGATCGGTGCGCTCAACGGGCATACGGTCGGCGGAGGGCTGGAGATCGCCATGGCATGCGATATCCGGATCGCCAAGTCGGGCGGCGGGAAGATCGGCCTGCCCGAGGTCAACCTCGGGGTTCTACCCGGCACGGGCGGTACGCAGCGGCTCGGCCGCATCCTCGGCAAGTCCAAGGCCATCGAGCTGATGGTTGAAGGCGGGACGTTCGGGTTCGAGGACGCGCTGGCCATGGGGCTGATCAACAAGATCTACGAGCCCGAGGGCTTCTTCGAAGCCGTGATGGATTACGCACGGCAGTTCGTTCCGCCCAACAAGGCCTCCCGGGCCGTGGGCCGGATCAAGCGAGCGGTGTGCAGCGGCGTGGAGGTCCCGTTCTCCGAAGGCCTGGCGATCGAGCGCGAGCTCCAGCAGTTGCTCTTCCAGGGCTCGGATGCTCGCGAAGGACTCAACGCGTACATCGAGAAGCGACCGCCCGAGTTCACGGGTACCTGATCGAACCCGCCGTACCCGACCCGGCCGAAGGCGCCGGGTCGGGGCGGTTCGCCATCCGTAAACGTCGGATCCCCCCGAAAGGAAGTCATGGACCTGCGGACTAAGCTCTTGATCGGCGGTGAGTGGGTGGACGGGAGCGACCGCTTCCCCACCGTGAATCCGGCCACGGAGGAAGTGATCGCCGACGTGGAGGAGGCGGGAGCGGCAGAGGTGGACGCCGCCGTTCGCTCGGCCCGAGAGGCCTTCGAGAACCCGGCGTGGAGAGACCTCGATCCCCACCGGAGGGCGGCGTTGCTCTGGCGGCTGGCCGACCTGGTGGAGGAGAACCTCGAGTTCATCGCCGAGCTGGAGACCCGGGACAACGGCAAGCCCGCGTTCGAGTCAGCCCGGGTCGACCTGCCCTTCGTGGTGTCCAACTTCCGGTATTTCGCGGGCTGGGCCGACAAGCTGGCGGGAGATGTGATT
>JBDHBK010000500.1:0-3602 GCA_039592635.1 Gemmatimonadota bacterium | reverse complement strand
AGGATCTGAGCTGGGGCATCGCGGACCGGCTCGACATCAGCGGCTTCTACATGAACAACGAGCGGGACCTGGTGCAGGACATCGGGATCCCGGGGGTCTTCGGCCCAGGCCAGGACGTGACTCTGGACATCAACAGTCAGAACTACACCGACATCTCGAGCGTCGGAACGCGGGCCGAGGCCGCCAAGCTCCTGGGCGGCAAGCACCTGCTGACCTACGGCCTCGACTTCTACTTCGACGACTCGAAGAACACGGACCGGACCGTCACGACATTCACCGGGGCGGATGCGCCTCCAATCCCACCGGACGTCGACCAGACGCCCAACGTCCCGAACGCGACGTACAACCGGTTCGGGGTATTCGCGCAGGGTGACTTCCAGTTGCATCGAAAGCTGTCCCTGATCGCGGGGGCGCGCTGGCAGAACGTCCGTTCGGAAACGCAGCCCACCGAGAACCTCGACAATCCGCTGGTCGTGGGGATCACGAACAATGAGCAGACGGTCGTGGCATCTGCCAACGTCCTGTGGGAGGTGCTGCCGTCGCTCAACCTGGTCGGCACGGTGGGGCGCGGATTTCGGGCTCCGAACATCATCGAACTCTACTTCAACGGTCCGACGCCCGAGGGATCCGGCTACCTGATTCCGAACACCGGTCTCGAGTCCGAGACGAGCGTGAACATTGACCTTGGCGTGAAGTACGCGAGGCGCAACGTGTCGTTCGAGGCTTTCGTATTTCGAAACGAGATTCGAAACGGCATTCGGATCGCGGCCGTTCAGGACTCGGTCATCCAGAACCTGGATGTGTTCCAGAACCAGAACTTCGGTGAACTCCTGTACAGGGGCTTCGAGTTGGGTGGCCAGTATGCGCCGGTCCTCGGACTCCAGGTCGGTGCGAGCTTCAGCTTCCTGGATGCGGAGGACGTGCTGGACGAAAACAGCCCGATCGCGGACAGCTACCGAACGCGGCTGAACGGGGACGTGACATACCGCGACCCGAGCGGTGCCTGGTGGGCCTCGTACGACTTCCGGTTCCAGGGCGAGAACCAGATCTGTCCTGACACGAACGACACCTGCAAGTCGCAGGTCGCCCAGCCGGCAGTGGGCTACGTCCTGCCGTCATTCAACGTGCACAACGTCAGGGCAGGAGTGCGGATCGCGCAGATCGGTCGTACTTCGCACTACATCACGGCCAGCCTGGAGAACTTCACGGACGCGCTGTACGCGGAGTTCTCCAACGCGACGTTCTTCCGGCCTCAGCCACGGAGGACTCTGCTGATCGGCTGGACCTCGACCTTCTGAGCGCGCGGGCGTCGATTGCTTCAGGATGGGCCGCGCACAGTGCGTGGCCCGTCCTGGGTCTGGCCTCGGGGCGACCCACATTCCGTGAGGAGCTGTACCAATGCGCAGCTATGTGCATTACATCCCCATCGTCACGAGCATCTTCTCGATCTGGTTCGGCATGTTGCTCGTCCGTCGATACCGGGAACGAGGTGGAATGCACCACTTCTGGTGGGCGATCGGTGCCTTCGCCTACGCGGCAGGCACGATCACTGAGTCGCTCACGACCCTGATCGGCTGGCACGAACCCATCTTCCGCGCATGGTACATCTCCGGGGCCTTGTTCGGGGGCTTCCCGCTCGCACAGGGAACGGTGTATCTCCTGTTCAGTCGGAAGACGGCCGATCGGCTCACAGCCATCGTCTTATCGGTGGCGCTTGTCGCTGCCACATGCGTTCTTCTCAGTCCGATCAACGAGAGCCTGGTCGAGAAGCACCGGCTTGCGGGGCGAGTCATGGAATGGACCTGGGTGCGCGCTTTCAGTCCCTTCATCAACCTCTACGCCGTCATTTTTCTCGTCGGTGGTGCCATCTACTCTGCGCTCAAGTATCGGAAGATGCCTGACATGTCCCACCGGGTGATCGGAAACTGGCTGATCGCTCTGGGAGCAATTCTACCCGGGATTGGTGGCTCATTCACGCGCTTCGGGTACGTGGAGGTGCTCTACGTGACGGAGCTCGTGGGGATCGTATTGATCTACTTCGGCTTCCGGTTCAACGTTGGCGGCGGAAGAGAGTCGACGAAGGTCGTCCTCGAAGCGGCTACCTGACCAGGTCCTACCGTTTGACTGGGCGGGCAGGGCGGGAATAGTCTAGCCATCCACGTACACGAGGGCTGTCACCGAACCGGTGTGTACCTCACTCGGGACCCAGGATCGTCCGCTCCGCGTGGCCGTCGTTGGAGCCGGACCTGCCGGCTTCTTCACGGTGGAGGCGCTGCTCAAGGCCTCCGACCTCGCCTGCTCGATCGACATGTTCAACCGCTTGCCCACTCCGTACGGGCTCGTACGGGAGGGGGTGGCCCCCGACCATCAGTCGATCAAGAAGGTCACCGCCAAGTACGACCGGATCGCCGAGGGGCCGAATGTCCGCTACTTCGGTAACGTCACGTTCGGCGTCGATGTCGATCGGGATGATCTGCTTCGTCACTACCACCAGGTCGTCTACGCGGTCGGAGCCCAGTCTGATCGTGCCCTCGGGATACCGGGAGAGGGCCTCGCCGGCAGCCACGCCGCCACGGAGTTCGTGGCCTGGTACAACGGACACCCGGACTTCGTCGACCGGACCTTCGATCTGTCGCCTGAGCGAGCCGTCGTGATTGGGAATGGCAACGTGGCGGTGGACGTGGCCAGGATCCTGGTGACCGATCCGGAACAGCTCGCGAGGACGGACATCGCCGATCACGCCCTCGACGCACTCCGGAGGAGCAGAGTTCGCGAAGTCGTGATGCTGGGTCGCCGTGGCCCGGCCCAGGGCAAGTTCACCAGCGTGGAACTGAAGGAACTGGGACGTCTGACCGGAGTGAACGTGGTGGTGGACCCGGCCGACCTCGAGCTGGATGCCGCGAGTGCGGCCGAGGCGGAGGGGAGCCGCGTCGCGAAGCGGAACCTGGAGATCCTCGGGGAGCTGGCCAGCCGGGAGGCCGGGGCCTCAGGGCGCCGCCTGGTGCTCAAATTCCTGGCATCTCCGACCGAAGTCCTGGAAGCTGATGGTCGCGTCGCCGCGGTGAGTGTAGAGCGCAATCACCTGGTGCCGACCGCGAACGGAACGGTCCGGAGTGAGGGAACGGGCGAGATCGACCGGCTGGATGCGGGGCTCGTCCTGCGATCCGTCGGATACCGGGGCCTACCTCTCCCGGGCGTTCCATTCGATCCCGATCGTCACTTGATTCCCAATCGGGCCGGGCGCGTCCTGGATGCCCCGGGTGGATCCGCGGTCGCCGGCGAGTACGTCGCCGGGTGGATCAAGCGGGGGCCGAGCGGGATCATCGGCACGAACAAGCCGGACGCGGCGGAGACCGTCGCAGCCATGCTGGAGGACCTCGGGGGGAGCGGAGGGAGAGTTCCCGAACGGCCTGAGCCGGAGGCCATGACCGAGCTACTGGAGTCCAGGGGGCTGCGCTACGTCACCTTCGAGCACTGGCGGAAACTGGACGAGGTCGAGACGATGGAAGGCGAGAAGCAGGGAAGGCCCCGCGTGAAGGTAGTCCGGGTCGAGCGAATGCTCGAGATCATGGGCAGATAGGAGAATCCATGGAGTCGCGATC
>JBDHBK010000499.1:0-3502 GCA_039592635.1 Gemmatimonadota bacterium | reverse complement strand
GCACCCCCACCCGGTAGTCGGTGTTGATCTGCTCCTTCTCGATCGACTCCATGAAGAACCGTGAGGACACGCCGACCTCGAAACCGAGTTCGATCGCCGGACGGCCCCTGGCCTCTTGCTGGAAACGGACCACCGGGATTCGTACGCCCACCGCGACCTGGGCCTCGAGGTTCGAGCCCGGACCTCCAGCGGGTCGGCGCGAAGGGGGGCGACCAGGAATGCACCCGGAAACCACTCGTTATCCAGGCCGGTATCGACGGAATCGCTCGCCGCTTCCTCCTGTGCCAGCAGCGGCATCGGAAGAAACAACGCGGCGAAGATCCCGGCACGCACGCACGCGGTCCATTTCATGGTTTGCCCATGGTTTTCGTTCGAATGACCGACGTTCACTTGTGTGAAGCGCGAATACTGAAGAAAATCAGGAAGAGGCACAACGCGTGTCCAATAATCGCCGGCGCGCGTCGGGCCGAAGCTCCGTGGTTTCCTTGCTGAGCGCGTCGGCCAACAGTTCCGGGACGGGCTCCCGGAGTCAATAGAGCGGCGGGAGAGAAACGTGACCTACCGAGACCTGGACATCCGGCTCATCCGGGCGCTGCAGAAGGACGCTCGCCGGTCCAACCGGCAGCTTGCCGAGGAACTCGGCGTGGCTGCCAGCACCGTGGGGCACCGCCTCAAAGACCTCGAAGAGAGCGGCGTGATACAGGGCTACAGGCCCATGGTCGACTACCGGGCGCTCGGCCTCGGCCTCGTCGCGATCACCCGGATCAAGGCGCGGGGCGAAGCGCTTCCGGTCGTCATCAAGTCGTTGATCGAGCACCCGCACCTGACGCACGTGTACGAGATCACGGGTGATTTCGACGTGATGGTCATCGGCCGGTTCGCCGATGAGTCGCAGATGAACCGGGAGATCAAGAGCATGCTCGGCCTGCCGGGCATCGAGGGAACGAACACGTCGGTGGTGCTGGACGCTCCCAAGGAGCAGCTCGACGTGGAGCTTCCGATCGCGTGACCGTCTCGTCCGGCTCCTCCGAGCTCGAACGCCTCAACGCGGAGATCGTCGCCTGCAACCGCTGTCCTCGCCTGGTCGATTGGCGCGAGGAAGTGGCCCGCACGAAGAGGGCGGCTTACGTGGCCGACGAGTACTGGGGCCGGCCGGTGCCTTCGTTCGGAGACCCGGCGGTTCGGAGACCCGGCGGCCCGCATCCTCATCGTCGGTCTCGCTCCGGGTGCCCACGGCGCCAACCGCACCGGACGGATGTTCACCGGCGATCGATCGGGCGAATGGCTGTACGGAGCCCTCCACCGGGCTGGCCTGGCCACACGGCCCGAGTCGACCTGGCGGGACGACGGGCTGGAGCTGACGAACGCCTGGCTGACGGCCGCGGTGCGCTGTGTGCCCCCCGCCAACAAGCCGACGACCGCCGAACGGGAATCCTGCCGGCCGTACCTCGAGCGCGAGGTGCGGGCCCTGGCCGAACTGCGGGCGATCGTGGCGCTGGGCGGGTTTGCGTGGGATGCCATCCTGCGGGTCCTCCGAGACCTGGACTACGAGGTTCCCTCACCGAAGCCGAAGTTCGGGCACGGCGCGGAGGTGACGATCTCCGACTTAACCCTGATCGGCTCCTACCACCCGAGTCAGCAGAACACGTTCACCGGCCGGCTGACGCGGACGATGTTCGATGCGGTGTGGAACCGCGCTGTCGAGATCGCGGGCTGAAGGAAGCCGCCTCGATCAGCGCCAGCGGAACCGATCGTTCAGGGCTGCCTCGGCAACGTCGTCCCACGGGTCATCGGGGCTGAGCGGCGCCGCCCTGTAGATCCACGAAAGCCCCACCGGACCCACGTACTCGTCTACCCGGGCGTAGATCGGGTCCGCCAGGACCTCTTCCAGCGAAGCGATCGTGAACCCGTCTGACTCCAGCCCGTCGATCAGATCCCCGACGTGCCGCGCCGCGATGGCGTTGGCGTGCAGCAGCAGCACGTGATCGACCTCTCGTCCGAACTTCTCCCGGCCGGCGGCCCGGAAGTGAGCCGCCGCCTCGCGCAGGTGAGCCAGGTACGCCTCGACGATCGCCGCCGCCTCTGCCTCGTCTCCGGCCTGCATGGCCAGGTCGTAGGCCCGGGCCAGCAGCCACTCCGAGTTGTCGATCGTCACGTGCGCGTTGGAATAGCCCCAGCCCGCGAGAGTGCGCGCCACCGAATCGCGAACCGCCCGATCGTCCCCCTGGTGCAGCATCGGGTAGCGGAACCACCGCACCGGGCCCTCGACGACGGCGCTCACCGCCTCGTCGCACAGCGCCACGTCGGCCAGCCATTCGTCCACCGGGGTCCGGTTGAGATCCTGGTGCGTAGTCGAGTGGTTGCCGAGCTCCATTCCGGCGTCGAGCCATTTCCTGAGGAAGGGCGCGCCGTCCCGGATCCCCCGGCAGGTCACGAGCCCCGTGGCCGGGACTCCTCTCGAGGTGAGGGTCGCCAGGAGCGTGTCGGTCAGGCCGTCGATCTCAGAGTCCGAGTAGCCGGGTCCATTCCACGGAAGGTCGTCGAACGTGATCGCGACGCGCGGGCTGGGCCGGGCCGCCGCTTCGTCGAGCGCCTCCGGCAGGCCGACCTGCGACATGGCGATGGCCGAGAACACGGCCGAGTGGATCACGACCAGCAGATACGGCCAGCCGATCGCGAAGGCCCGCCGCATCAGTCCTTTCGTCCGATTTCGAGCATCCGCTCGACCGATCGCAGGGCCTTCAGGCGCATCTCCTCCTCGA
Organism: Gemmatimonadota bacterium; assembly: GCA_039592635.1. Lineage (GTDB taxonomy): Bacteria > Gemmatimonadota > Gemmatimonadetes > Palauibacterales > Palauibacteraceae > Benthicola. The sequence goes on along the minus strand of JBDHBK010000499.1, from coordinate 740 downwards.
CGAAGATCTCGTGCTTCATCTCCTGCAGGGAGGCGAGCGTGTTCTCGAGGGTGATCTTCTTCATGTGCGGGCAGATCGTGCACGGACGGACGAACTCGAGCTCGGGGTGTGCCTCGGCGACGTTGTCCGACATCGAGCACTCGGTGACCATGATCACCCGGTTCGACTTCGCCTCGTCCAGGTAGTCGATCATGGCGGTCGTCGAGCCCACGAAGTCGCACTCGGCGCAGACCTCGGGCGAGCATTCGGGATGCGCGATCACCTCGATGTCCGGGTATTGGGCGCGGTAGGCCCGGATCTCGTCCACCGTGAACTGCTCGTGCACCATGCAGCGCCCGGCCCACGTGATCACGCTCACGTCCGTCTGGTTGGCGACGTTCCGACCCAGGTACTCATCCGGGAGAAAGATCACCCGGTCCACGCCCAGCGACTCGACCACGGCGACCGCGTTGGCCGACGTGCAGCAGATGTCGGACTCGGCCTTGATCGAGGCCGGCGTATTCACGTACGTGACGACCGGAACGCCCGGATACCGCTCCTTCATGAGGCGCACGTCTTCCGGCGTGATGCTCTCGGACAGGGAGCACCCGGCTTCTACGTCGGGAATCAGGACCGTGCGGGCAGGGTTCAGGATCTTGGCTGTCTCGGCCATGAAGTGGACGCCGCAGAACACGATGACATCGGCGTCCGAATCCCGGGCGATGATCGAAAGGCCAAGCGAATCTCCGACGAAATCGCTG
>JBDHBK010000498.1:0-2326 GCA_039592635.1 Gemmatimonadota bacterium | reverse complement strand
GGCATACCATGAAGCGAATCGCACTCCTGGCCCTGCTGCTCAGCGGCTGCGCCGGCAATGGCGACACGGCCGCGCAGACCGACACCGCGGCGGAAGTGGCACCGTCCGTGTCCGCGACCACCCCTCAATCCGATGGATATGCTCCGACGGACGTGACGTACGCAGCGGCCCTGGGAGTCGACCTCGAGGCCATGAGCCTCCAGGAGAGCGGTCTTTACATCCAGGTCCTCCGCGAAGGCGAGGGTCCGCAGGCCGTCCCGGGAGACCGGATGGGCGTCCACTACACGGTCTCTTTCGCCGATGGTACGAAGCTGGATTCGAGCTTCGATCACGCTCCGCCCGCACCCTACGACCTGGTCCTCGGGCAGACCCCCTTGATCGACGGTTGGAATGAAGGCGTGACCGGAATGCGCCTGGGTGAGAAGCGACTGCTGGTGGTTCCGTACCAGCTCGGCTACGGCGCGAATGGCAGGCCGGGAGTCCCGGGCTACAGCACACTCGTATTCGAGGTGGAGCTGGCTGCGCATACGCCGGCCAACTGAGTTGACCAGGGTTCGTCTGCTGGCCCTCGCGGCGCTTCTCGGCTGCGCGGGGGTGGAGTCCGAGTCCGTACCACCCCCTGCCGAGGGGCAGTTCAGGGTCGCGACGTGGAACATCCGGTTCTTCCCCGAGCCCTCCACGGATGTGCAGCGCACCGGCGAACTCCTGGCCGACCTGGACGCGGACCTGATCGCCGTCCAGGAGATCGCCGATTCCAACGCGCTCGCCTCCCTCCTCGGTGAGGTGAACGCCCGGCTCTCCGCAAACGTCCGTGAACCCGGCTCGCGGCCGCCCCGGCACTACCGCTACGTGCTGGCGGAGAGCGGGGGTCACGGTGGACAGTTCGTAGGCTACATCTACGACGACAACGCGGTTCGTCTTGCGGACAGCGAGACCCTCACGTCCCTGCAGATGACCGCGGACCTCAGGCCGGGCCTGTTCGCCCGCGTGACGAGCAAGCGAGGCGGACTGGACTTCCAGGTTATCGTGATGCACACCGACTCGGGCACCCGCGATCGCGACTACCAGAATCGCCTGCGGTTCCTGGACTCCCTGGGCGCGGAACTCGACGGGCGGCGAGCCTCGGACGCCGACGTCATCGTGCTTGGCGACTTGAACACGATGGGGCGCCTGGCCGAGGACGAGCTCGGGCGGATCGGCTGGGACGAGGAGGTTGCCAACCTGGACCGGAGGGCCGGGGAGATGGGCCTGAGCAGGCTGCCCAATTCTCCCGCGTGCACGGAGTACTATAAAGGCCGAGGCAGCTTTCTCGATCACATCCTGGTCTCCACGGCCATGGCCGAGGCTCCTTCGGGGTCCGTGGCCCGAGTGTTCGGATACTGCGCCGACTACGACTGCCAGCCGGTCGACCAGGAGAACATGCCGTACGACTACGTGTACGTGTCGGATCACTGCCCCGTCGTGCTCGACCTCATCGACGCGGACCGAGACTGACCGAGGGCTCACGGGAACTGTTTTCGGCAGGCTTCTCACTGCGCTGCGCAGTCCGTGGGCGTTCTAGCTAAGGACCCGGCGTCTGCGTAACCTCGTGGCGACCAGGGAAGGCAACGGCAGACAACTGCAACACGAGACCCGGGAGACCCATGGGGAACACCCCATCCGGACGGGATGAGTGGGCGCTGATACTGGGCGGATCCAGTGGCTTCGGGCTCGCCACGGCGCACAAGCTATCCGAGCACGGCCTCAACATCTGCGTCGTTCACCGCGATCGCCGCGGAGCGATGAGCCGCATCGAGCCCGAGTTCGAGAGGATCCGTGAGCGGGGGGTCGCTCTCGTGACCTTCAACCAGGACGCGCTGGCCGACGACAGCCGGGCCGAGATCCTCGACGACCTTGCACAGCGCCTCGAAGCCGGCGGAGGGCGGATTCGCCTCCTCCTGCATTCCATAGCCTTCGGCAACCTGAAGCTCATCGGTCCGGAGGCGCCTGCGAAGAGCACGGCCCGAGCCACGCTCGCGCGTGAACTGGACATCGAAGAAGAGCGTCTTGCCGAAGTCGTCGACCGGAGCTTCACCGAGGGCGTAGACGGGGTGCAGGGACTCACTTCCCCTCCCGGCTACGCCCAGGACCTGTTCCTCGAGGATGAGGACATGGTGCGCACCATTTACGCGATGGGCACCAGCCTTCTCACGTGGACGCAAGACGTGCTGGGGCGAGGACTGTTCGCCGACGACGCGCGAGTGCTGGGTATGACGAGCGAGGGCAACGAGGTCGCGTGGAAGGGGTACGCGGCAGTGGCTGCGGCCAAGGTGGCCCTCGAGTCCGT
>JBDHBK010000497.1:0-3994 GCA_039592635.1 Gemmatimonadota bacterium | reverse complement strand
TCGCTGGCCTCCCGCCATCCGGCAACCGTGGCGTCGGTGCCGATGGAGCCAAGCTGAATCCCCGGGATGTCCACGGACAAGAACTGAAGCCCATCGGCCTCGTCGTGGAGATCGACCCAACGTTCCAGTGTGGCGTAATTGTGGTTGGCCCCGGGAGCCTGCTCCGTGCCGACCCGCCAGGCCCCGAACGGACCGCTGACCACCGTCTCTCCAGGCTCGATGGCCACCGGAAGACGGAGCAGAACGGCCTCCGGATCGTACGTCATGGTCTTGTCGAACCGGGGTGTGATCTCCACCCGGTCGCTGCCAGCGAACAGGCGCACGCGGGTCTCGAGTCCGTCTTCCGTTCCCGGCGCCTGCCGCGTGACGATGGCCGTCCACACCAGCGGACCGGAGTCCGCGAGCCGCACGCTCGCCGGCCCGCCCGCTTCGACCGCCGCCGGGTCACGCCCCGGCACGTACAGGTACTCGTCCATGACCTCGCCGGCCGGAACCAGCTCGCGGCCATCCGGGAGTACCTGAAGCGAGGCGATGCCTCCGCTTTGAGGATCGAGGACCACGCGCACCCGGCCGTTGTCGATCCTCACGCCCGCTTCCGGCGAACCAGCGCGCGCCGCGGACTCGGCGCCTGAATCTCCGCCAGCCCGGACCCGGTACCGGATCCCGCTCCACGGAGGGATGGCAGCGGCCTCGAACGCGAGGCTGCCGTCAGACAGGCGCTGCGTGGTCACCTCGGAGCCGCTCGCGTCGACGAGCCCTTCGATGCTGCCCGACTCGACGGCGGGCAGCAGCACTACATCGGTGCGCTCCCACTGCGTGGAGTTCAGCACCTCGATGGCCGGGGGTGGAGCGCCGGCCGCCTCACCGGTCGAGGCGGGCCCGAGTACACGGCTCCGCAGCCGGTCTGATTGGGCGACCGCGCTCTCCGCGAACTCCTTCTTCCGCTCCCACTGAGAGATCGTGAACTCGGCCTCCGGCTCGCTCACGCTGTTCCAGGATCCCCACGTGTGCTCCAGGAAGAGCAGGACCTCGCGCCAGGCCGCATCGAGTTCATCGGCTGCAAGCCGTGCTCCCGTCATGGCCGCGAGCGCTTCGGTCTGCACCAGGGACTCCGCCGACCTCCGGGCCATGGCCGTCTCGCGCGCCGAGGACGCGGCGCCGTCCTCCCAGTAGCCCGTCAGGTCTCCACGGACCACCGGCAGGTCGTCACCCGCGCGGGCCTCCAGGGCCTCGAACAGCTGGGTGACGCTGGCGATCACGATGCGTGGCGTCACATGCCGCTCGTTCCAGGCGGCCACGGTGGCCGAGAGCGTCGAGTCGGGCGGTCCGTTGTCCGATCCGATGTTGTAGCGCACCCCGGCGATCCCGTGCGGCCAGCCTCGGGCCGCGAGCGTGTCGGCGTAGGCCAGGATCAGTTCCTCGTCCAGTCGCTTCTCGAGGTGCTCGTATCCGAGGCCGGTGTGGAAGATCGAGTAGCCCCCACCGTGCACCCAGGTGAGCACGCGCTCCCGGCCCGACGGAGATTCCCACCAGAACGGGCGGTCGGCCCACGTGTCGAGGAACGAGCCGATCCGATGTCCCCGATTGGGTCCGAGCGACAGGTAGCGTACCCCCGCCTGGGCGAGCGTCGGCACGACACCCCAGCTCATGCCCGGGATGTCGCTGAACATGGCCGAACGAAGCGGTACACCAGCCTGTTCGGTGATCCTTCGCGCCGGCTGCAGCGTGCGGAACAGGGCCTCCCCGGTGGCCAGCCCCGTCAGGAGATTGGCGTACAGCCCGTCCACGTGGATCCACCCCCGTCGGATTCCGTCCAGCAACGCCTCTCGCCTCGGCGCCGGCCGCGTGGCGAGGTACGACTCGATCGCCCACGCGCCCTCCGGGTGCCACACGAAGCCGGCTTCCTCCGGGAGCGAATCGCTGGCCGCGCCCAGCGCCAGGGCCTCCTCGAGGTGGGCCCACTGCAGGCGTTCGACCTCGTCCTGCACGTGGGTGTAGCCGATGTCGAGGTGCGTGTGGTGGATCAGGTACAGCTCGAGGGCCGGCACGGGCTCGATGTAGAGGTCCGTTTCGTAGCGCTCGCCGTCCAGCTCGAAGGCCAGGGGGACGGCCACGGGGCTCTCGACGGCGGGGACCTCGAGCTCGAGGCGGGTGAGCCCGAAATCGAGCAGCGCCTCGGAAACCACTCCGGGTGCTTCCATGTGGAGGAGCGAGGGTCCGCGAGCCGGCACTCTCTCCCGCGACCGACAGGCGGAGCGGTTCGCCCGGCCGCAGCAGTTGGTGGGGCACGTGAAGCAGGAGGTAGCCCATGGCGTCCGCGTACCGGTCCACCAGGGTGACCCGGAACTCCGCCCGTACGCCGGCCTCGCCGATCCAGTTCAGCGTGCCCGCCTCGGCCAGCAGGGGCGTCTCGAACCGGAGGACCGGCCGGCCGTCTACGGAGAGCACGAACTCGCGCGTATCGTCCGTCGCGTCGATCCCGGCCAGCAGCACGAACGTCGCAACATCTTCGTCGAAGTCGGCCGGAACGACCGCGGTTTCCCACTCCATGCCCGGCGCCGAGTCGTCCGACCGGACCAGGAGGGAGCGCTGTGCCTCGGGAAGCGGTGAATGGTACTCGAGCTCCTGCCCCTCCACCGTCTGCTCGTAGCCGGCGAACCATGGAGAGGGAAGGGCCACCCGCGCCGCGCCCGTCTGGGCATGCGCCATGGGCGTCACGGTGCTGACAAGACCGAAGAAGAACGCGACGGTGAGCGGCGGGTAGACACGCGTGGCCCTCCGGGTCATTCCGCCGAGAACCGGTACACGGTGGTGGACCGATACGTGTCGCCCGGTCTCAGCACGGTGCTTGGGAAGTCCGGTTGGTTCGGCGAGTCAGGGAAGTGCTGCGTCTCCAGGCACAGGCCGGTGCGCTGCTCGTACACCACGCCCTCCTTCCCGAGGTCGCTGCCGTCGAGGAAGTTGCCGCTGTAGAACTGGATTCCCGGCTCCGACGTCAGCACCTGCATCGTCCTGCCGCTCGACGGATCGTGCAGGACGGCGGCGGAACGAAGGGACCCGTCCCCGTTCCAGCCGTCGAGGACGAAGTTGTGGTCGTATCCGCTGCCGAACGCGAGTTGCTCGCTGTCGGCGTCGATGCGAGCCCCGATGGCGGCGGGCTCCCGGAAATCGAACGGCGTTCCTTCTACGCTACGCAGCTCGCCGGTCGGGATCAGCGTTTCGTCCACCGGAGTGAAGTGACCTGCGTGCAGGGTCAACTCGTGGCCGAGGATGTCGCCGGCTCCGTGGCCCGCCAGGTTCCAATACCCGTGGTGCGTCAGGTTCACGATCGTAGGTGCGTCCGTCGTCGCCTCGTACTCGATCCGAAGGTCGCCCGCGGCGGTCAGAGCATACGTGACCTGCACGGACAGCTCACCGGGGTAGCCCTCCTCACCGTCCGGCGAGAGATACCTGAGGACGACTCCGGTCTCTGTGTCGTTCGAATAGGGTTCGGCCGTCCAGACCACCTTGTCGAACCCTGTCAGGCCCCCGTGCAGGTGATTCGGTCCGTTGTTGACGGCCAGGGCATAGTCGATCCCGTCCAGCGCGAACCGGCCCTGTGCGATCCGGTTGCCGTAGCGGCCGACGATGGTACCGAAATACGGGGTGCCCATCAGGTATGACTGGAGGTGATGATGCCCCAGCACGATGTCCGCCCGCTCACCGTCGCGGTCTGGTGTCAGGAGACGGGTGACCGTCGCACCGTACGTGATGACATCGAGCTCCATTCCGCTCCCGTTGCGGAGGGTGATGAGCTCCACCTTCTCGCCGTCGGGCGTCGCTCCAAAGGGCCCGCTCTCGGCCATGGGGGTGCCTTCCGTGTCGTTTGTCGCCGATTCGTCCGCTGTCTCACCCGTGCAGGCGCACAGGAACAGCATCGGCAGGAGCAGCTGGGGAGTGCGCATGCGGCGCTCCGTCGGGTCGAGTGGATCGGATGAGCGGAAGGTGGCGCTTG
>JBDHBK010000496.1:0-2329 GCA_039592635.1 Gemmatimonadota bacterium | reverse complement strand
TGTCGTGACGATCGGGTGGTGGGCGCTGGCCCTGTGGCCCGTGCCGGGGAATCCAGAGTGGCTGACCCGGGCGCGGGCCGTGTGCTTCAACGCGGGGCCGAGCGGCATGCCGGATGTATCCGGCTGGATGGTCCTGATCGGCCAACCGCTCGGCATGGTCGCCTTCCTGGCGGTGGTGTGGCCGAAGCCCCTGTTCGGGGGGATCTCGTCGCTGACGTCGCTCCGGTGGGGTCGAGTGGCCCTGGCCGGGGTCGTCGCAGTGATGGTGGCCGGTGCGTTCGGAGTCTCGCTGCGCGTGGGGCAGGCCGCGACGAGGGCCGTCATGCCGACGCTTCCCGAAAGCCCCTCCGTGGCGAATCATCCGCGGCTCGACCGTCCGGCTCCGGCCCTCGGGTTGGTTAACCAGCGAGGGGAGACGATCGATCTCTCCGATCTCAGAGGCCGGCCCGCGGTGGTCACGTTCGCGTTCGGGCACTGCGGAGACATCTGTCCCGTCGTCGTCCGGGAGGCGCGACAGGCCCGCGACGAGACCCTGGGTCCGGTGGGGGCAGCGTTCGTCGTGATCACCCTCGATCCCTGGCGTGACACGCCGCCCAGGCTGGGTGACCTGGCGACGCGATGGGAGCTGGCGCCAGGGGATCAGATGCTGGGAGGGTCGGTCGAAGAGGTGGAGGCTGTGCTCGACGCCTGGAACGTGGCGCGGACCCGGAACCCGGTGACGGGAGACATCGCACACCCGCCCCTGACGTTTCTGCTCGATGCGGAAGGAACGATCGCGTTCGCCACGGTATCCGGTCGGCAGACGATGGCGGGGTTGATCGACAGACTCTGAAGTTCGGCTTTCCTCCCACGCATGTCCTGTACATCTTGAAGTGTACCCCCGCTCCTTCCTCCGCTCGCCGGGTCGTAGCGAGCAAGGAGAGCCGCATGCGTGTTCGCTGGATGCTCGCGTTGGTGATCCCCGTCTTTCTGGGCGCATGCTCCACGTGGGCGACCCGCCCTCCACCCGTTCAGCCCGTTGTAGCCGAGCACGCAGGAGAGCACGTCCAGGTGAAGGTGGCAGGCAGGGCGGCGTTCGATCTGCACGACACTCAGGTGGTGGGAGACAGCCTGGTGGGGACGACGGGGGCAGGGAATAGCTATTCGGTGGCCATCGAAGACGTCGAGTACGTGCGCATCGAGGAGACCGACACTGCCAAGACAGGGCTCCTGATGGCCGGCGTGATGGTGGTTACCCTTGTAGTCCTCGCCGTAGTCGCCACTGCGGTCGGGACGGCCTCCGCTGCCAGCTTCTGAGGGCGCGACTCTGATCGTCACCCTTATCCCTTGACCTGACAGCAGTATTGCTACATACTGTCAATAGTAATGCTACATAGTGTCTATGGAGGCGGTGGGAAACACCCGGTGTGAGAGAGTCATATGGGAAGACAGCTCGGATACGCGACGGTGGCCATCCTGCGGGCGGTTCGCGACGGATACGGCTACGGAACCGACATCATGGACAGGACGGGGCTTCCGAGTGGAACGGTCTACCCGACGCTCAGCCGCATGGACGAGCGGGGGTACCTCCGCAGCCGCTGGGAGAAGCGTGAGACCGCGGATGCTGAACGGCGACCGCGTCGTCGCTACTACCGCCTCACGGCATCGGGAGAGCAGGCACTAAGCGGGGCGCTCCGCCAGCTGGCCTCGCTCGCCACCGAGTTGAGTGGGGCGCCAGACGCTGCGCCAGAAGCCCTCTGATGACTCACGATGGAGCTCGGGCTTCGACGCATTACAGCGCCGGATGGGTGCTCTCGCTCGCCTCGCACCTGGTTCCGGCCGACCGGCGCGAGGAGTGGCGCCAGGCATGGAAAGGTGAACTCGAGCACTGGCAGCATCGCGAGCGGAAGCGCGGACGCGACCCGAGCCGGCTGGCGATAACGTTTCGGGCCCTGGGGTGTGTTCCGCACGCCGCGTGGGAGCGGGTCCAGGAGGCGGACCGGGCCGTGCGCGACGTGCGGTATGGACTGCGCAGGCTGCTCCGGACTCCGGGCTTCACGCTCGTGGCCGTATTCACCCTGGCGCTCGGCATCGGAGCCACCGCCGCCATCCTGAGCGTGGTGAACGCCGTACTGCTGAGGCCGCTTCCGTACGACCAGGCGGAGGACCTGCTGGTGGTCTGGCACTCGTCCGAAAGCCTCGGCTACGACCGCATTCGCATGTCGCCGGCAATCTTTCTGACGCTCGAAGCGGAGCAGACCACTCTCGACGCGTTCGGTTCGTGGTACTTCGGCAGCGCGACGGTGACCGGCCTGCAGGAACCGGAGACCGCCGACGTGCTCGTCGCGTC
>JBDHBK010000495.1:0-2331 GCA_039592635.1 Gemmatimonadota bacterium | reverse complement strand
GCATTCGCCTCGGCGGCGTGTTCCCCGGGATCGAATTCCTGGTTCCGCTCAGCGATCGTTCCAGGCTCCGCCCCTTCGTGGATATCGGGGTCGGCCTGACCAACACGGAGATCGACGAACTTCTCCTCACGACCTTTGGTTTGCGGACGGAGTTCGTATTCCCATGGAAGCGATGGGAGCTTGGACTCGAGCCCCGCGCCCAGGTCGGCCTTACGTGGGCCAACACCGACCTGGTGGACGACGAGTACGCCATGATCACGGGTCAGATGGACGCGCGTTATCCCCTGGATTTCACAATCGGCGGCCAACATCCCGACGTCGGGGCGTATTTCACTCCGGGCTACTTCCCGAACCGATTGAACTTCACGGACGAGGTCGGCGGCCCGGAGTCGGTCCGTTGGCAGTACGAAGTCGGGATGACTCTCGGCTTCAGAGAACAGGCCCCCAGGATCTGGTTCATTCGTGTGCCGCGGCTCGGGGTCGGGTATCGATTCGGGGACGGGCTGACGGGCCTGAGCATTCGAATCGGCGGCGACCGGGTCACCAGGCTGCCGCTGTCATGATCCTGGCCGCTGACTGTCCGGGACCGATCCGGCGTGACAGGCGTAGGAAGTGGTAAGCTAACGAAGTACGGAGCAGGTTTCAGGCCTTGAAGGCCCCTCAGTATCCACAAGGAGACAAATGTGCGGACTCTGACTTTCGCTGCCGTGAGCACCGCGTTCTTCCTGAGCGCATGCAGCGGTATCTCAACGACGTCCGATTACGACCCGGCGGTGGATTTCACGAAGTACTCGACCTATGTCTGGCTCGATACGGAGGGCGACGACATCGATGCCATCACCGACGCGCGCGTGCGGTCTTCGATCGACGGAGCTCTCCTCGCCAGGGGCTTCCAGAAGGGTGGAGACGACGCCGATCTGGCGGTGGGCTACCAGGGCACTTCGTCCGAACGCCGGTCCTACAACACGGTGAACACGGGCTGGGGCGGCGGTTACGGCTGGGGCGGCTACGGCTGGGGCGGCTACGGCGGCATGGGAATGAGCACCACCTATGAGAACGTCTGGGAGGAAGGGACCCTGATCGTCGGCATGTTCGACGTGGAGTCCAAGAACCTGATCTGGACAGGTACCGCGACAGCGGCGATCGATCCGGGTCGCTCTCCCGAGCAGCGCCAGCAGCTCATCGACGATGCGGTGGACAAGATGCTGAAGGACTTTCCGCCGGGTAGCTGACGACCGATCGAGCCGGACCGACGTATGAAGACCTCTCCGGCGTTGCCCCCTGGAGAGGTCTTCGGCTTTCTATGTGAGTTCGTCCGCGATATCGGCCAGGGCCCACTCGACCAGCACATCCACGTTGGCTCCGTCGACATCGAGCGCGCCCCTGGCCCTGGCAGCCAGCACTCGAAGGATCTCTGACAGGATCTCCGCCGCCTCGGCCATGTCGACGCCCGGCTTCGCGTCCAGGTGGACGTGGCGCCAGTTCTCGGCCACGACCAGGACCTCGGCAAGTGCCACTCGCAAGGCCTGGCGAGCCGCCGCGTCGGGGCTCAATCGCTCACCACCCGCAGTTGTCTTCATGTCATTACGTACGAGACCCCGGCCGCATGGGTTGCGACCGGGGTCAAGACTTCGGTTGACCCGACGGGGGGGGCGGCCGAAGCCGCCGATCGCCTACTTGCCGCTCGCGGCCTCCCGCATGAGCGCCCGCGCGATCACGAGCCGCTGGATCTGGTTCGTGCCTTCGTAAATCTGGGTGATCTTGGCGTCCCGCATGTACTTCTCGATCGGGTAGTCCTTGCAGTATCCGTAGCCGCCGAACAACTGCACGCACTCGGTCGTGACCTTCATGGCGACATCGGTAGCCAGGAGCTTACACATCGCCGACATGCGGGTGATGTTCTTCACACCGGAGTCGATTGTTCAGGCCGCGGCGTGGACGAGCTGACGGGCGCCTTCGATCTGCGTCGCCATGTCGGCCAGCATCCACTGGACCCCCTGGAACGAGCTGATCGACTGCCCGAACTGTTTTCGATTGTGCGTGTACTCGAGCGTCAGGTCGAGCGCTCCCTGCGCCAGGCCGACGGCCTGGGCAGCTACGCCGGGTCGCGCCCGGTCGAGCGTGATCATCGCGTGCTTGAATCCCCGGCCCTCCTGGCCGCCGAGAAGATTCTCGGCCGGGATCCGGCAATCTTCGAGGTGGATCTCCACCACGGGCACGCACCGGATGCCCATCTTGTCCTCGTGCTTGCCGACCGAGTATCCGGGAGTGTCCTTTTCGACGACGAAGGCGGAGACGCCCCTGGCTCCTCGACCCTCTTCCGTGACGGCG
>JBDHBK010000494.1:0-2342 GCA_039592635.1 Gemmatimonadota bacterium | reverse complement strand
TCACTGGGCAACGAGCAGGACGCGCAGCAGGTCGTGACTCCGCTGGTCGTCATCATCGTCGTGGGCTTCATCCTCGTGATCGGAATCATCGAAAGCCCGGACTCCAGGTGGGCGGTCATCGGCTCGCTCGTTCCTTTGTTCAGTCCGATGATCGTGCCGGCCCGGTTGGCAATCTCGCACGTGCCCGCCATTGAGCTGGCGGGCTCATTGAGCCTTCTGGTGCTGGGGATGTTGGGCTCGGCATGGCTGGCCGGCCGGATCTACCGGGTAGCGATCCTCATGAGTGGAAAGAGAGCGAACCTGCCTGAGATGGTGCGATGGATAAGGCACGGATGAAGCGAGGCGCCGGTGTGCTCGCCGCTTGCGGGCTGGGCGCGGCGTTGCTGGGCGCGGGCTGCGCCCGGGGCGGTTCCGAGGCCATCCTCCTGGCCACGACGACCTCCGTCGAGGACTCGGGCCTGCTCACGCACCTTCTCGAGGCGTACCGACAGGAGGATCCTGGTGCGGCCGTTCGACCCCTCGCTGTTGGCAGTGGTGAAGCGCTCGAGCTCGGCAGACGCGGCGATGCCGACCTCCTTATCGTCCACCATCCGAGCGAAGAGCAGGCATTCGTGGATGGCGGATACGGGGAAGCACGCGTGCCGATCATGGTCAACGACTTCGTCGTCGTCGGTCCTCCGTCTGATCCTGCCGGCGTCGCCTCCTCCAGCGCCGCTTCCGAAGCCCTTCGGACGATCGCGGGGTCGGGCGAGCTGTTTCTGTCGAGGGGCGACAACTCCGGCACTCACAACCGCGAGCTGGAGGTGTGGGGGGGGGCCGACGTCGGGCCGGAGGGAAGCTGGTACCAGGAAGCCGGACAGGGGATGGGCCCGGTGCTCCAGATGGCCAGCGAACGGGGCGCCTACGTCCTCACCGACCGCTCCACCTTCTACGCCATGGAGCGTCATCTCGAGCTCGCGGTTCTGTTCGAGGGAGACCCTCGGCTCAGGAACGTCTACTCCATCATCATTGTCAGCGGCTCGCCGAGGGAAGCACGAGCGCGAGCGCTCCAGGACTGGCTGACCTCGCCGGACGGACGGAGCGCCATCGATGGCTACCTGGATGACTACGGCCGGGCGCTGTTCCGTTCCACGACGCCCGGAGATGAGGCACTGGAGGCATGGCCCGGTCGGAGTCAGGCCATGCGGACGCGCGGCGCATCGGGGGCTTCCGGCAGCAGGGCCTCGGAGGTGACCGAGCGGCCCACGCTGAGGGCACGCCTGCTCTGCCGGTCCGTGCCTCCGGCGCACGCCGACGCGCGCTGTGGCTGATCGCGGAGTGGGTTCGAGATGAATCCGCTGGCCGAGGCGTGGAGACTCCTCACATCGGGTGATCTACACCTCTGGGAGATCGTGCTCCGCTCGCTCTACATCTCGGGCACGGCTCTGGGTCTGGCGACCCTCGTGGGGCTTCCGATCGGCGCCGCTATCGGCCTCTCCCGCTTTCGTCTGAGAGGACCCACGGTGGCACTGGTCAACACGGCCCTGGCGTTGCCGCCAGTCGTCGTGGGGCTCGTGGTCTACCTTCTCCTTTCGCGCTCCGGGCCCCTGGGAATCCTGGGGATGCTTTACTCGCCGGGCGCCATGATCCTCGCACAGACGGCGATCGCCGCACCGTACGTCGCGGCCATCAGCCTCGCGGCGGCGAGTGAAGTGCCGCCGGATCTGCAGCTCCAGGCGCGGGCGCTCGGCGCGAGTCGGTTCGAGGCGATTCTCATCACGTTGCGCGAGGCGCGGGCCTCCCTCCTGGCTGCCGTGGCGGCCGGCTTCGGGGCCATCATCAGCGAGGTCGGGGCGGTGATGATCGTCGGAGGAAATATCCTCGGCGAGACACGGGTGATGACGACCGCGATCGTGCTCGAGACGCGCCGGGGGAACTTCGGCCTCGCGATCGCGCTCGGAGCCATCCTGCTCACGATCGCCCTGGCCATCAACCTCCTGCTGGTTTCGATCGGCCGTGCGGACCTGCGGCGACCATGGTCGTCTTGACCCGCCATGGATGAACCGCTGCTCCGCCCGTCTGCTACAGGCGGAGCAGGTGGACAGATGGGTGGGCTGCTTGGGCCCGGGGTTCTACGCTGCCAGGCTTATAGCCACTGCGTCAGGAGGAAGATGAGGAGGATGACGATCCCGATCAGGTAGAGGACCTTTCGGTTCATTTCACGCTCCTTGTGTTGTTGTCCACATCTGCCGTGAACGAGACGCCCTACTCCTGAATCCCAGGGCAGGGTCCGGAAGGCACTCTGACCGGACGATGCATGTAGTTCTCGCCGCTCATTGTAGCGCCGGTCGCTTCAAAATAAT
>JBDHBK010000493.1:0-2343 GCA_039592635.1 Gemmatimonadota bacterium | reverse complement strand
CCGCAGCGAGGCAGCCGATCAGCGCCAGAAGTCTGGAGGTGGCAACTCGATTCACAGGATGTGTTCGCCTCGAACCAAAAGATCTAAGTCTCGTACGGCCAAATGACGGCTTGCCTCATTTTGTCCAACATAATGCCTAAACAATAATTGGACAAGACTTGGACAAGAGGTGACGGTACCGGCGTCTGATCGCGGCCAGGTTCGACGACTTCCAGGGAGTGCCGTATTGCCATATAGCCATATATATGGTAAACTGTACTCACTATGGGTAAGAAGAAGGTGACGTATACGCTGGATGAGAAGACGGTCGGGCAGATCGACCGTGCCGCCCGCTACCTGCGCATCCCCAAGAGCCAGGTGGTGCGCGAGGCGGTCGGTGAGTACAGCGCCAATCTGGGCCGGTTGAGCGAGGAAGAGCGCAAACGGATGCTCAAGATCCTCGACGACCACGTCGCCGCCGGCCCGACCCGACCGCGGGAAGAAGTCGAACGGGAGCTTCGCGAAATCCGCGAGGCGAGGCGAGGCGGAGGCCGGCGGACCCCCGGCGAGGACTCTTGATCGTTCTGGACACCTCGGTTCTGGTCGATGCCCTGTGTGGGGACATGGACTCGGAACCTGCGCTCCGAGAGGCTCTGTCGAGTGGGCGGCAGCTACTTCTCCCGAGTCTCGTGCTCTACGAATGGCTGCGAGGCCCCCGCGTACCCCGCGAGGTCGCAATTCAAGAGGCGCTGCTGCCTTCCGACCGGGCTCTCCCCTTCGGGCCCGAGGAGGCGGCCGAAGCGGCCCATCTCTGCGCGAACCTGCCCCGGGCCCGAGGAAGGGAAGTGGACCTCGCGATCGCAGCATGCGCCATCACGTGGAATGCCGAGCTGTGGACCCTGAACCTGGGTGACTTCGACGATATCCCCGGCCTGAAAGTGCGCCTGCCCGGCTGACAGCGATTTCGCTGTCAGAGGTCGCCTGGAGACAGCGTCTGCTGGCTCGCCGCCCAATCCTCCCCTAACTTCGCTCTCGTTCCCGGCCCGAGGCGGGCCTTTCTCGCCGATCCACGAGAGCCATGAATTCTGACCAGAATCTGTCTTCGGGTGCCGGAGCAGGGCTGAAACCGCCGCCGCCGGCCGTCTTCCGGTGGGCCGTGCTGGTGGTCATCAGCCTGGCGATGTTCGGCAACTACTACGTGTACGATGCGATCAGCCCGCTGGCTGACCTGCTCCGCGATCAGCTCGGCTACTCGGACAGCCGGATCGGGACGCTGAACGCGATCTACAGCTTCCCGAACATCATCATGGTCCTGGTCGGCGGGATCATCAGCGATCGAATCGGTGTGAAGAAAGGAACGCTGCTGTTCGGCGCCCTGTGCTTCATCGGGGCTGTCGTGACGGCAGCAACGGACCGGTTCGTCGTGATGGCCGCTGGCCGGCTGATCTTCGGGATCGGCGCAGAGTCGCTGATCGTGTCGGTCACGGTAGGGATCGCCCGCTGGTTCAAGGGACGCGAGCTCAGCTTCGCGTTCGGGGTGAACCTGACGATCGCCCGGCTCGGCTCGTTCCTGGCCCTCAATTCTCCGACCTGGGCCCGGCCGGCATACGAGAACTGGCAGACTCCGCTGTTGATCACCGTCGTGTTCGCCACGTTCTGCGTGGTCGGTCCTCTCGTGTACTGGGTGCTCGAGGACCGGGCGGAGAAGCGCTACGACCTGGGCGAGGCCGGGGAGACGGATCGGGTGGAGTGGGCCGACCTGTTCAGCTTCGGTCGCTCGTACATCTGGGTGGTCCTGCTGTGCGTGACCTTCTACTCGGCGATCTTCCCGTTCCAGACGTTCGCCATCAAGTTCTTCCAGGACGCACACGGCGCTACGCGCGAATCGGCCGGGTTCCTCTCCAGCATCATCACCCTGTTCTCTATGATCATGACGCCGCTGTTCGGCATCTGGGTGGACCGGGTCGGGAAGCGCTCTCTGTTCATGATGGCGGGCTCGCTGATGCTGGTGCCCGTGTACCTGATGATGGCGTATACGTCGGTGCCTCTCGTGGTTCCGATGGCGATCATGGGCATCGCGTTCTCGTTGGTGCCGGCAGTGATGTGGCCCTCTGTGGCCTACCTGGTGGACGAGTCCAAGCTGGGAACGGCCTACGGCCTGATGACGATGATCCAGAACATCGGTCTGTTCGGATTCAACTGGATGATTGGATCGGCCAACGACTTCTCCGGGGCGAGTGCCGCGAATCCGGGCGGCTACGCGATGGGGATGTGGATCTTCTCGGTCCTCGGATTCCTAGGGTTCTTCTTCGCCTTCATGCTCAGGCGCGAGGAGATGGGCCCACACTCGCATGGCCTCGAGAC
>JBDHBK010000492.1:0-2352 GCA_039592635.1 Gemmatimonadota bacterium | reverse complement strand
AATCTGTCGATCGTGGCCACGACCTCCAGATCGTCCTGCAGGTCGATCAGGGATTGGACCCCCGCGCGTATGAGCGGGAGCTCGACCGCGACCACGATCCGCATCGGACCCGTTCGATCGCCGTTTGAAGGTATCGACAAAGTTGCCTTCCTGTTCTGCTGTCTGCGTTCTATCTGTACTGATGGCGGGAGCTGCCTCGGTTCGCATGTCCCGTAAGTAGATAATATGCAAGGGACACGCCACCGAGGGGAGTACGAAGGTACCATCGCGGTCGGTACGATTGGGCGGTTGTTTGATACCCTGTTGGATGCAGTTTCCAATTTGACCGGTCACACTTCCCGCGAGGGGCGACCGGCGCGCGGGCCGGAACGAGATGGCCCCGCAAGCCCGTAACCTGGAGCCAATATCGGGAACGCATCCCCTCGCCATTAGACCTGCCTCCCGGCGCGTCACTGCGCTGGGGAACCACCCTACCGCAGCCTCGGAGGAGGGCCCGTCTCGGCGGGCCCTCCGTATTTCCGGACCCCGCGCTCGACCCGCAATTGGGCTCTCAGTGACTCGTTGGGACATGTTGACCCCATGCTATCCGAAGCCGCCGCGCAGTCCGATCTGCCGCTTGTAGCGAACGTCTGGGGATGTCACATTGGGAGACCATAAAACCGCCCCGGAGTCCTTACCGAGTCGTTCCACCCCGCTCGGCGAGAGCCCCCGCGCGGCCGGCGGCGGTGGCCGGGAAATTGCCGGACTCGAGCCTGTCGTTCATGCTTCGCAACGCAAGAGAGAGAAGCCCCGATGAACCGAATCGTCGTGACGGGAGCCGCGGGCCAGGTCGGCAGCGAGATGGTCGAAGCGCTCAGGCGTCGCTACGGCCACGACTCGGTGCTCGCCACCGACATTCGCGAGCCCGGAGAGGGGACGGATCCCGGTCCGTTCCGCGTCCTGGACGTCACGAACCCGCACGCGGTCGCGGAGGTGGTTCGGAGTCACGCTGCCGATTGCGTGTACCACCTGGCCGCCATTCTGTCGGCCCGGGGAGAGAGTGCCCCGCAACAGGCGTGGGCGGTGAACATGGGCGGGCTGTACAACGTGCTCGAGGTGGCCCGGCGCGAGGAATGCGCCGTGTTCACCCCGAGTTCCATCGCGGCCTTCGGGCCTTCGACGCCACCCGATCCGACGCCGCAGGACACGATCCAGCGCCCCAACACCGTGTATGGGGTGACCAAGGTCGCGGGGGAGCTCCTGAGCGACTACTACCACGAGCGGTTCGGCGTGGACGCCAGGGGGGTGCGATACCCGGGCCTCATTTCGTACCTGACACCGCCCGGTGGCGGCACGACGGACTTTGCGGTCGAGATCTACTACGAGGCGGTGGCTCGCGGCCGGTATACGTGCTTTTTGGGACCCGAGACGCAGCTGGACATGATGTACATGCCCGACGCGATTCGGGGATCGATCGAGTTGATGGAAGTGAGCCCGGAGCGGCTGGTCCACCGGAACGCCTTCAATATGACGGCGATGCAGGTGACCCCGGAGTCGCTCGCCGCCGCGATTCGAGAGCACATCCCGGAGTTTGCGATCGAGTACGACGTGGATCCGATCCGGCAGGCGATCGCCGACTCGTGGCCCCGGCGCATCGATGACACGGCCGCACGTGACGAGTGGAACTGGAATCCGGAATACGACCTGGCCGCGATGACCGCGGACATGATCGCCCATTTGCAGGCCAGGGGTTGAGAGAGCGGGTGCCACCCAGGTGCCCGCCAAACGATAGAACGAAGAGGGACAGGTCATGAAGCGCACGACCGCCGCGGAAGCGGTATCGGTAATCGAGTCCGGCAACCGCGTATTCATACACAGCGTCGCTGCCGCGCCAGGCGGCCTGATCGAGGCGATGACCGCCCGCGCGCCGGAGCTCAGCGACGTCGAGATCGTTCACCTGCACACCGAGGGGCCGGCGCCCTACGCGGCCCCGGACATGATCGGGAGCTTCAGAGTCAACGCCCTGTTCGTGGGGGCCAACGTCCGTGATGCCATTCACAAGGGTGACGCCAGCTACGTTCCCGTCTTCCTGAGCGAGACCTCCAACCTGTTCCGGCGTAACATCCTGCCCCTCGATGTCGCGCTCATTCAGACTTCAATGCCGGATGCGCATGGGTTCTGCTCGCTCGGCGTGTCGGTAGACTGCTCCCGCGCCGCCGTGCAGACGGCGAAACGGGTCATCGCCCAGGTGAATCCGAACATGCCCCGGACGCACGGCGACAGCATGATCCACGTGAACGAGATCGACGACTTCGTCGAGTCGGACGATCCATTGCCGGAGGTACCCCGGCCCGTGCTCACCGACGTCGAGCA
>JBDHBK010000491.1:0-3409 GCA_039592635.1 Gemmatimonadota bacterium | reverse complement strand
CATCACCCCTCGCACCGCAACGGAACCGAGACGTTGGAAATCCGGACGGAGCGCCCGAACGGTAGCCTCGTCCGCGACTTCGATCAGGATGTCGAATCGGTTCCGGGCCACGGCTACCGGGGTGACGCCACCCAGCGAGTCCAGAAGCCCCGGGGGCGGCTCACAGGCCTGGGCATACTCGGCCGGGAAGTCCATCTCGATTCCATCGCCGCGCCGGGTAGCCGCCAGCCGACCGCTGAGCGTGTCGAAGAGCGCCGACTCCATCGGGTCGAGGATCCCCTCCTCCCATAGCGCATGGGCGCTGGCCAGGGTGGCGTGGCCGCATAGTTCGACCTCAACCGCCGGAGTGAACCAGCGAAGCGAGAATGCACTCTGTCGGGAATACAGAAACGCGGTCTCTGAGAGGTTCATCTCACGCGCAACGTTCTGCATCCATGCCGGCTCAGCCGGACCCTCGAGCAGGCACACCGCCGCGGGGTTGCCTGCGAAGGGCTCGTCGGTAAACGCGTCAACCTGGAGTACTCTCATCCGCGTGCGTCCTCTCCAATGGCACTGTCAGGAAACAGCGATGCCAGGCCCTCCTGGCTCGCGACGCATACGCCTCGCTCGGTGATGAGGCCGGTGACCAACCTTGCGGGCGTGACGTCAAATCCAAAGTTGGCGACGCGGCTCCCTGCGGGCGTAATCCGCACCGACGTCATCCGTCCGTCGGGTCCCAATCCACGCACCTCCGACACTTCAGTCCCATCCCGCTCCTCGATAGGGATCTTTTCAGCCTCGCCTTCGCCCAGCTCCCAGTCAATCGAGGATCCCGGAACGGCTACGTAGAAAGGGACCCCGCAGTCATGGGCGGCCACGGCCTTCAGGTACGTACCGATCTTGTTGCACACGTCGCCCGCCGACGTGGTTCGATCGGTGCCGGTGATCACGACGTCCACGCGCCCGGTGCGAAGCAGGTGGCCCGATGCGTTGTCGGGGATCACCGTGTGCGGGATTCCTTCCTGTGCGAGTTCCCACGCCGTGAGCCCGGCGCCCTGGTTCCGCGGTCGCGTCTCGGACCCACACGTGAAGGGGCAGACCGGAACGGTGAGCCCAATACACCGGGGCCAGGGCGGTGCCCCAGTCGACCGTCGCCAGCCAACCGGCGTTGCAGTGCGTCAGGATCTGCAGCCTCCCGGCTGGAGCTCCCGAAGCCGCGTGCCTTTCCAGGACTTCGCCGCCATGCAGCCCGATCGCGCGGCATGCGGCGACGTCGGCGTCAGCCAGATAAGCTGCGTGTTCGAACGCTGCGGTTTCCCGGTCGGCGGGCGTCAGGGGGCGCAGCTTCTCGACCATCTCGCTCAGGGCCCATTCCAGGTTCACGGCTGTCGGACGAGTGTCCGACAGTCGGCGTGCCGCCGATTCGAGCCCACTGTCCGAAGGGGACGTCCGGGAGCCCAGGGCCAACCCGTACGCGGCGGTAACGCCGATCAGCGGCGCCCCGCGCACCCGCATTTCCCGAATGGATTCTTCGGCGTCCTCGAGCGTCTCGAGGCGTACGAAGCGGAGTTCATGGGGGAGCCTCGTCTGGTCGATGATCTCGGGTACCGGCACTGCGCCGGATGGCTCTACGAGGCGGATCGACCGTATGTCCCGTCCGTCTACGAGCATGCGAACACCCCTGTCAGAGATAGGGGGAGAACAACCAGGCAGCCCCGTCGCGCAGCTTCACCGGGAGCCTGCGGCGATCCAGCTCATCCCGCGAGAGCGGGCGGGCATCTTCGATGGTCTCTTCCACGATCGCGTCCAGGACCGTAACCAGGCCTGAGTCGTAGCATTCGACGTTGAACTCGAAGTTGAGGCGGAGGCTGCGCGGATCCCAATTCCCAGAGCCGAACAGCGCCCAGCCGTCGTCCACCAGCATGAGCTTCGTGTGGTCGAACGGAGCAGGACTGAGCCAGATCCGGGCGCCGTATTCCATGACCTGCGCCAGCTGGGCGCGCATCGCCCACCCGACGATTCGCAGGTTGCTCTTTTCCGGTAGCACTATGTCCAGCCGCACTCCCGCGAGCGCGACCACGTTCAGGGCCGTGAGCAAAGCCTGGTCGGGAAGGAAGTACGGGGTAACGATCCGAACGTGTCGCTTCGCCGCTCTCAAGCCGGCGAGGATGGTCCACGAGAGCTTCTCGAAGTCGTCGTCCGGTCCATCGCTCACACCACGCGCGGTCGACTCGCCCACGGGAGCGAGTGACGGGCACCAAAGGTCCTCATCCAGGTGCTCGCCCGTCGTGTGGGTCCAGTCCTGCGCGAAGGCAGTCACGAGTTGCGATACCACCGGGCCCTCGAGCTTGAAGTGCAGGTCTCTCGTGGGGTAGGCCGTATCGAGCTGCAGATACCCGGTCTCGCGGATGTTCATCCCGCCAGTGAAGCCGACTGCTCCATCCACGACGAGGATCTTGCGGTGGTTCCGGAGGTTGACATAGGGCATGCGCCACGGGACCATCCCGCCCCCGAATTGCGCCACCCGGACCCCCCGATCACGAAGGATCGCCGGAGCTCGAGGTTTGCTGTACGCCGCTCCCACGCCGTCGATGAGGACCCTGACCTGGACCCCACGCCCGGCGGCAGCGCTCAGTGCGTCCACGAACTCCGTTCCCGCACGGTCCATGTCGAAGATATACGTGGCGAGCGCCACCGACGTCCGGGCTTCACGGATCGCGGCGAGCATCTCGGGATAAGCCGCGTCTCCATTCCTCAACGGCTCGATCCGGTTTCCGCCTACGAGTTCGTTGCGAGTCAGCCGATCCACGGCCCTTGCCAGCGGTTGGAGCGCTTCGTCGATGGGTGCGGGGGGCCTCTCAGGAGCGAGGGTCGGCGGAAGGCTCCGGGGGATGGCAATCCGGTCCATGCTGGCGTGAATCTCGGTCCCGCGGCGCTTGATCCGGTTGATGCCGAAGACCAGGTAGAGTATCGACCCGACGACCGGCGCCAGCCAGGCGAGCCCGATCCAGCCGATGGCGCCCCTGACCTCTCTCTTGTGCAGGAGGATGTGCGAGGAGACGATCAGAGAGAGGAGGAAAGCCAGCGTCGCAGCGATGTACGGCCATGCGGTTTGAAGCGTTGTCACGCGCGGTGGCTCCTGGCTTTGGAAATCCCCGTTGACGGCAGCACCGTATCGCACGTTACCTTACGGTTCGATTGGCGGACGCAACAGGTTTCCAACCGCACTCCAACGGTGTACGGGATACGGAATGACCGACGGGCCAGGTCCCTCGAAGGCTGCGCGTTTCTTACTGTCCGGGGCGGCATTCGTCGTCCTGGTGGCGGGCGTGCGGACCGCCGAGCCCATCGTGGTCCCTTTCCTTCTTGCCGTCATGCTGGCCGTGATCTGCGCGACACCGCTGCACTGGCTGCAGCGGAAGGGGCTGCC
>JBDHBK010000490.1:0-2626 GCA_039592635.1 Gemmatimonadota bacterium | reverse complement strand
CCGCCGCGTATTCGGGGTCGCCGTCCGCGAGGTCGTTCCACACGATGACCATGGCGATGCAGCGCGCCAGCCCGATCAGGATCACGCCGACCATCAGCTCCGGGTAGTCGCGCAGGAACAGGACGGCCAGCCCGAACATGAGCACGGGTCCGATGACCCAGTTCTGCACCAGCGACAGTCCCAGCACCTTTCCGTTGCGGAAGACGTCGCCGAGTTCCTCGTACCTCACCTTGGCCAGCGGCGGGTACATCATGAGGATCAGCCCGATGGCTATGGGCAGAGACGTCGTTCCTACCTGCGTCGCTTCGTTGATACTCTGGATCGCGGCCGGCCACACGTAGCCAATGGCGATCCCGATCGCCATTGCGACGAAGATCCACAGCGTCAGGTAGCGGTCGAGGAACGACAGCCGGCGGGCGACGTGGGCTGATTGGTGAGCTGAACTCATCCTGTGACCTCCAACGGATCGGGGACGGCCGCAACCTCCGGAACAGGCCCGCACGGGTCAAGGGCAGCCGAGCTTTGCGGCAGCGCCTCGATCCGAGCTATTCTTGGAACTTCCCCAACTCGAGAGGAGCCGCGCATGGCATCGAAGCTGTTTCCCCACAACATGGGCAAGTTGGACCGGGCGCTCCGCATAGTCGTCGGCCTCGTACTGATCAGCCTCGTGTTCGTCGGTCCGAAGACCCCCTGGGGTTGGATCGGCGTCGTGCCCCTCGTGACGAGTCTCTCCGGCACGTGTCCGCTGTACACGCTGTTCGGTTGGCGAACGTGCCCGATGAAGGAGAGCTGAGTCCGCCAACTCCGCTCGATCACTGGAACGGGGTCTGGGACCGGGCGGATCCTGACCGGCTCAGCTGGTTCGAACCTCGCCCGGAGAATTCCCTCGCGCTGATCGAGTCGTCGGGGGTGGGATACGAGGCTGCGCTGATCGACGTCGGTGCGGGAGCCTCGATGCTCACGAATCAGCTGCTCGAGGCGGGCTACGAGGACCTGACCGTGCTGGACATCAGCGCTGGCGGACTCGCAGCTGGCCGCGAGCGGCTGGGCTCCCGTGCTTCTGAGGTGGAGTGGATCCGGGCGGACGTGTGCGAATTCGATCCGCCGAGGGCCTGGGACCTGTGGCACGACCGGGCCGTGTTTCACTTCCTCATCCGGGCCGAGGACCGCGCGGCCTACCTCCGGACGCTCGATCGCGCCCTGGCGCCCGGCGGCCACGTGGTCCTGGCCACGTTCGGCCCCGAAGGTCCGGTTCGATGCAGCGGCCTCGAGGTGCGCCGATACTCGCCGGAGTCGCTCGAGGATGAACTTGGCTCGGGCTTCCGCCTCGACGATTCCAGCCTTCAGGACCACGTGACTCCGGCAGGAGGAATTCAGCAGTTCCTCTACGCCCGCTTCAGGCGGGTCGGGGGCGCAGGGTAGCGCTAGGGGCTTCGACGCCCGACCAGTCGAGCCGCCACCTCGCGTGGCTCAATTCCGGCAGCCCGCCAGAGCACCAGGAGATGGTAGAGCAGGTCGGCCGACTCGTCAGGCACGCGCTCCGGCTCGGACACGGCAGCAAGCGCTGTCTCGACCGCCTCTTCGGCCACCTTCTGCGCCACTCGTCCGAGCCCGGACTCGAACAGGGCCGTGGTGTAGCTGCCGTCTGGACGCCCGCGGTCGCGATCCGCGATCACATCGCTGAGTTCGGCGAGCACCGGCCCGAGGTCCAAGCTCCCGGACTCTGGCGCACCGCCGAGTCCGAAGCAGCTTCGATCGCCCGTGTGGCAGGTCGGTCCGGCCGCGTTCGCGGTCACGAGCAGGGCGTCGCCATCGCAGTCGGAAGCGATCGCCTGGACTACCAGCGTGTTTCCCGATGTCTCGCCCTTTTCCCACAGCCGCTCTCGTGAGCGTGACCAGAACGTCACCCTGCCTGTCTGCAGCGTGCGGGCCAGAGACTCGGTGTTCATGTAGCCGACCATCAGGACGGCACCATCCGACGCGTCCTGCACCACGGCGGGGACCAGGCCGGTGCCCTGTTCAAAACACACGGATGTCACGTCGAACTCAATCGGCATGGAGGCCTTCTTCTTTCCAGGGCCGCACGGGAATGCCCCGGCCGGCCAGTTTTCGCTTGAGGTCGGGGATCTCCAGTTCCCGGAAGTGGAACAGGGAGGCCGCCAGCGCGGCGGACGCGCCTGCCGCGAACGCTTCAGCGAAATGTGCAGCTTCGCCGGCGCCGCCCGAGGCGATCACCGCGAAACGGCAGCGCAAACGGCCTCGAGCAGTCCGAGGTCGAAGCCGCGCTTCGTGCCGTCGCGGTCGATGGACGTCAGCAGAATTTCACCGGCGCCGAGTCTCTCCACTTCGGCCGCCCAGGCGACGGCATCGAGGGTCGTTTCCTCGGTTCCGGCGCGCACGCGCACGCCCCAGCGGACCTCAGCGCCTGGCGCTGCGGGCAAGCGGTACGCGTCAATGGCGATCACCACGGCCTGTGATCCGAATCGTGCCGCCGCCTCCGTGACCAGCTCCGGCCGGGCCGCTGCCGCCGTGTTGATCCCTATCTTGTCCGCGCCCGCGTGCAGCACGTCTCGCATCTGGGCTACCGATCGCAGCCCTCCTCCGATGGTGAACGGGATGAACAGGT
>JBDHBK010000489.1:0-2358 GCA_039592635.1 Gemmatimonadota bacterium | reverse complement strand
CCGCCACTCCCAGCGGAATACCACGTTGCTGCGGAACGACAGCGCCTTGAAGTCCTCGCGATCGAAGCTGAACGTATCGTCTCCGTCGGTCACCGTGATCTCACGAGGAGCCGGTCCCTCTGATTCCTCGATCGTGGTTCCATCCGTTCCGTACGTCCGCAGGTACCGGCTTCCGGCGGCCTCGAGTTCGCCGTACTTGCTGTACGATCCCGAGGCCGCGAACGGCTCCGCGTAGGCCTCGAGGCTGATATCCGGCGTGAAGGCGTAGTTCACCCTCAGTCGGGCTCGTACTTCGCTGTAGTCGATGAACGCGAACACGTACCGCTGTCCGTAGGTGGCCTCGCTCCCGCCGTCGAACACGTCCACGTACTGGCGGGACTCGACCCCGCGTTGGTAGCCGGGGGACAGACTGAGCTGGAACGCCCCGCCGGGCTTGAACTCGATACGGGCACCGATCTCGTAGTCCCAGTCCCCCAGCTCGCCCCACGAATACCCGCCGTCGAGCTGAAACGTGGTGAGCTTCCTCCGGTCGCTGTACACGTTGGCGCTAATGCCGTACGCTCGACCCGTCCCCATGCTCGGACCGCCGCGCGTCAGGAAGTCGCTCTCGGCCCTCGGCCGGTGGTCGAACTCGGCTCCAAAACCCCAGAAGTTGAGCAAGGTGAAGCGCGCCCCGAGCTCTATCTCGCCGGGCTGTCGGATCCCCCCGAAGTTCCAGGCGCTCTGCGCAGCCAACTGGATCCGGTAGTCTTGAAACGTGGGTCCGGGCTGGGTTTCCCGGTAGGTGAGTTGAGCCTCTCCCTCGATCCGGTCCGCCTTGCGCAATCGCCCGGCATCGTTGATGTCGAAGCCGGGTGATTCCGCGCCGAAGCCGACACCCCACAGCCAGTGGACGGCGCTTTCCCGCTCGAACTGCAGGCGGGCACGGTAGCCTGACAACGAGGTGCGGGTCGTGTCGTAGTCGACGTAGTCCGCATCGGGTCGTTGGAAGTAATGCGAACTGAATTCCTGCACCCGCTGGATGGCCTCCGCGGTCCCCGCGATGTAGCTGCCCGCCGCCAGTCCGCGAAGCTCGTAGGTGCCGCCCGCGATGCGCAGGTTCCAGTCCATCTGACCCGCGTACGCCTCACGGTTCATCTCGTACTGGAGGGCGTCCTGGAAGCCGAGGTCGCGGCGGACGCCGGTACCCGAAATCCCAACGGTCGAGCCCTGTGTGCCAAACTGCTGCTTCAGGCTGGCCACGGCCCACACGGTCGCCGGCTGGACCCGGGCGTCTCCGAACGTGTCGGTCGCGCTGTCGTACGTGCGAGCGCTCTCCTCGGCGGTAACCGCCCCCAGGACGCCGACCGAGAGGTCGCCCGGCGTTCGCCCGGTGACCTTCCCCGCCGTCAGGATCGTGGTGTTGTCGGGGTAGTCCGCGTAGTCTGCGTCGACGCCCCCACGGGGCCGGGCTCCGATGCGCCGGGAATAGAAGAGGCCTTCCGACTCGAGCAGTTCCTTCCCCTCGACGAAGAAGGGCCGCCGTTCGGGAAAGAAGGTCGGGAAGGCCGAGAGGTTCACCTCGGCCGGGTCAGCCTCGACCTGCCCGAAGTCCGGATTGAACGTCATGTCCAGCGTCAGACTCGGCCCGATGCCCATCTTCAGGTCGGCGCCAGCTCGGCCGTCAAACTCGCTGCGGCTCGAGAACGGGTCGGACGGATCGATCAGGCTACTGCTCGTCGTCGTGAGATTGCCGGCCACGTAGGGCACGAGCTCGACGGGCCGCCGAGTCTTGATTCCCTGGAGGCCTTCGAGGTCGCCGAACCATGACGCCCACCCGGCCTCGTCGCGAAGCACTGCGATCCAGTAGACATCCTCGCTCTTGCTCGGAATGTAGCGGTTGATGTTGACGCCGAACGCGAACGTGTCACCCTGGTTGAACCGGAGCTGGGAGAACGGGATTCGCAGCTCGGCCGTCCACCCAACCGAGTCAATGACGGCGCCCGCGCTCCATACCGGGTTCCAGCTGTAATCGCGCTCGCGGAAGTTGTCGGCGTCTTCACCGGTGTACCAGTCGAGCCTGGTGCCAGCGGCCGTTACGGCGATGGAGTAGAACGAGCGCCGGTTCTGATAGCTGTCGATGTTGACGATAAAGCGCTCAGAGTCGCCCCCGTCGTCGCGGCGCGACAGGATCGCCCGAATCTGCGAAGGGTCCTGAGCGTACATGCGGGCCCCTATGTACAGGGCCGTTTCCGTGTATACGAGGGCGAACTCGGTTCGCTCGGTGGGCGGGGCGCCCGGATTCGGACTGCGCTGCGTGAAGTCTGCGCTGAACGAGGCCCGCTGCCACAGATCCTCGTCGAGCCGTCCGTCCACTTC
>JBDHBK010000488.1:0-2358 GCA_039592635.1 Gemmatimonadota bacterium | reverse complement strand
CTCCCGCGCGATGCGCGCCACGTCGTGCAGGGGCCCCCGCCCCATCGTGAGCGAGCGAAGGCCGAGCAGATCCGGCCGCCACTCGCCAAGCAGGCTCTCGACCCGCTCGATCCCCTCGGCCTTGTACTCGAACGACTCGATGCGCAGGTCGACACGGTCGCCGAACGCCTCGTTGAGCGCCGTGCCGACATACAGCAGGCCGATCGGATACTCCAGCATGTCGACCGACGTCTCGAGGGTGACGTGACTCACGTCGAGGAGAAGAACGCGAAGCGGGTCCATCAGTCGACCTCCTCTCGAACGGTGAGCCAGCGCGGTGGTGAGGCCGCCTCCGGGCACGGGCCTGCGTAGATATGGGTGCCCCCTGCATCCTCGCGATCCAGGCTGAGACCGGACAGACGGAACAGGGATCGCATCTGGACGTTGCGTGCCCCCGGCCTGTAGCGAGCCAGAATCCGGGAGGCACCGGCTTCCGCCGCCCTCCCACGGACCCAGGAGAGGAAGAACCCGGATACGCCGCGCGACAGGACGCGGCAGGAGAGAAGGAAAACCACCATCTCCCACTCCGCCGGGGTCGTCCGGCAGGCCGCCACTCCGATACGGCCGTAGTCCACGAATCGGTCCCGCATCCGGGCCACGTACACCCGCCATTCAGGATCCTCGATCCAGCGGCTCACGGTCTCCGGGGGCCACATCTCTCCGGTGGCGTTCAACTGGTGCGTGCGCCCCAGCAGCTCGAGGATGCGGGGGAGATCGTCACCGCGAGCCCTGCGCAAGGCCAGCTCCATACGACACCACTCGAGAAACTCGCCCCGCGACATCCCGCTCTCGAGGCCTGCGGCCGCCCGGGCGGCCATGCCCTGGTACGTGGTCCGCCGGGACCTCGATTCGGGGGAAGTCACGCCCGGAGAGAACTCCGGCAGGAACGTGAGGTCGAGGACGTGTTCGGCCGGATAGGCGCGCACACCGGGCAGGAGTCTCTCGGCCTGCTCTCGCTCGAACGGCTCATCGTCGATCAGGGCCAGGGCGTCGAACGAGATCCCGAGGGCCTGGCTGATGCCCTGGAGGCTCCGGACCTTGCTGTCCCACCCGACCCGGGGCTCGACGAAGTACCGGTCCAGCCGCTTGCGGGCGAGGAGCGGAAGGGCGAGATCCGGATCGTTCCGGCTGGCCACGGACTGGAGGACGCCCCTCCGGTCGAGTTCGGAGATCACGCCCCGCACACCGGGCCTCAGCCGGCAGGCATCGGACTCGAGCAGCGTGCCGGCCCACACGGTATGATCCAGGTCCCACACCAGGCACTTCACGGGCTCAGGCGACCGCATCGCGACTCCCCTTCCCCCAGTTCCGGCGCTGCGCCCAGTTGAGTTTCAGAGCGAGCACTCCCATCGCCCACCCCAGTTGCTGTCCGGTCCGGACGGCACCCTTGACGATGTTGCCGAGCGAGTAGAACTCGCGCTGGCACCAGGCGGTACCGGCCTCCAATTCGGAGGCGCTCATGTGCTTCGGCTCGAAGCACACGTTGGGGCTGATGTAGCGGGACCAGTCGGACTCGGTGAGCCGGTTCTCGGCCAGCAGGCGGTGGTACACGGGGGTGCCCGGATAGGGAACCAGGGCGCTGAAGTTCACCAGGTTCGCCCCACCTTCGCGCACCACGTGCATCGAGCGCTCGAACACGTCGGGGCCATCGCGATCGAGTCCGAACACGAAGGCCGCAACCACGGCGATGCCCCGCTGCTGGATGGCCTGGATCGCGGCGATGTAGCGCTCTTCGACCGGGCCGTTGCGCGGCACCTTCCGCACGTCGGGATGCTCGTTCACCGAATCGAAGCCGATGAACAGTCCGACACATCCGCTATCAGCAGCGAGGTCGAGAGCTTCGGGGTCCTCCGCGATGTGCCACGTGCACTCGGCGATCCATCGCCGCCCGACCGGCGCCAGCCCGCGGAACAGGTCCAGGGACCAGGCCCGGTTGGCGTACAGGTTGTCGTCGGCGAACAGCACCGCGTCGCCGGGAAGACGCCGGATCTCGTCCACTACGCGCTCTACGCGCCTGAGTCGGGTCTTCCAGCCCAGGTAGGCGTAGAGCGAGCAGAACTCGCATCCGAAGGGGCAGCCCTTGCTGCCCTCCACCACCCACGGGATCTGATAGTCGTCGGGCCGGAGCAGCTCGCGCCTCGGCTCGGGCGATCGATCCAGGTCGGCCAGGCCGGCCGCCCGGTACGCGGACCGCATGCGACCCGTGCGGAAGTCGTCCACCAGGCCGGGCCACGTGAGCTCCGCCTCGCCCAGAACGACGGCGTCGGCGTGTCGCTCCGCCTCGGCCGGGTTCAGGGACACGTGAATCCCGCCCAGCAC
>JBDHBK010000487.1:0-3330 GCA_039592635.1 Gemmatimonadota bacterium | reverse complement strand
GTGTTCGTCGACCAGCTCCTTGGCCGCCCGGGCGGTCTCAGCAGAGATAAGCGGGTCAAAGACGATCCAGCCGGTCTCACCCCGGACGAAGGTGATATTCGAGAGGTCGAAACCGCGTACCTGATAGATGCCGGGACTGACCTCGTAGAGGCCAAAGTTCATGTTCAGCTTCGACTGGCGCACGAGCGAAGGATGAATGCTCTCGAAGTCATCGCTCTCCAGCAGGAAGTCGAATCGCTCCAGGTCCCACGCCACATGCCCGGCGTCCGCCATGATTGTCTTGGACTCGGGCGCTGCGATGAAGCCCCTCTGCTGCTCCTCGAAGTCGCGATCGTCAGCGAACGGCAGGTCGCTGCGTGCCTCTTGCAGCACTCTGATTGTGTGCTCGGACGGCGGCTTTCCCTTGGGGTGGAAGTGGTCCACCGATGCGGCGGCAGAGGTTTCCGTATCGGCTACCGTAGTATCGGACGGTGAGCACGCGACCACGACTAGCATGGAAACCCCGATACTAAGCAAGCTCTTCACTGTACCAACTCCTCGCTGCTTCATGAATCGTCTTCCTTTTCGGACGGATCCTCGCCGATAGCCACAGAGACAAAGACGCTCAGGACCCGGTTGTAGACTGCATCCCCGGGGTTGTCCTTGATCGTGTCGGTGAGGCCCAGGTAGTAGCGGACGTTGATGCCGGTTCCAAAGGACGGTTGGAGCTTATAGGACAGGTTGAACACGATACCGGCGTCTGTCGAGTTCAACCGATCTTCGATGTCTTCCTCGATCGTGATGTCCCGGTTGATCGTGCCCTGGAGCTTGTCCGTGCCGGATGTCAGGAATCCGACCTGGGGTCCGGCGCCGATGTGGAGCTGTCGTCCCAGCGCACCGTACTTCACGAGCACGGGGATCGCGAAGTACCCTGTCCTTCGCTCCGCCGACACGTCCGACACCAGCGCCTCGAGATCTGGCGGGACGTCGAATGCATCGGTGGGCAGGTTCTTTGCACCCGTGAAGTAGAAGGGCACCAGTTCGGGCTGGAGCATGAAATCGCCGGCGAACCGCCACTCTCCGCCCAACCCGAGCGTGAAGCCGGGCTTGAGCTTGGTGCCATCGACCCCTGAGAGATCGGCGAAGTTGGCGCCGACGTTGAACTCCAGGTGGAACCTCTCGGAACTGACCTTGTCGCCGAACAACAACCCGATCAAAACCTGGCCCTGCGCCTGCTGTACGGCGCCCGCGCCCAGAAAGAGTGCGAGCAACGCCCCTCGGATGAATGTCCTCATAGATGCGGTTCCTGTTAGAATTGGGGGCGCTACAGACGCCGACGAGCACCATGCACGTCAGCCCAAGAACAGTTCACGGATTCCCAACAAGGACATGACCCGAGAAGGTGTCAAGGTTTGGGAGGAAACGGAGATGAAGTGTACGTGGGCGTCTCTCGCCTCGGCGTAGCCTTCGTCGCGGCTTCGCTCGTCGCGTGGTCTCCGCACACTGCGACAGCCCAGTTCCAGGCTGAAGACGAGGTCAGTCCCCAGCTCTGGGTCGACTACAATCCAGCGTGGCAAGTCGGCCCCAGGGCCGATGTATTCGGGGACGTGAGCGCACGTACCGAACTCGGATCACAGGGCTGGTGGCGGTTCGTAGTGCGTCCGAGTGTACGGTATCAGTTCGACCGCGTTCAGCTCTCCGGTGGTGTCGGCAACTTCTTCACCTTTAACGATGTGATCGCCGATCGCTGGGAAATCCGCCCCTGGCAGGGCGGGAGATTTTCCTGGCCCCGTGGTACCGTTTCGTTCGAGCATCTCCTGCGGCTGGAAGAACGGTTCGACTTCAATCTAAGTACCTGGAACTCCCTCAACTCGCTGCGAGTCCGGTATCGGTTGCGACCCAGCATCGATTGGGGCAGGGAGAGCGAGGCTAGATACTGGAGGATCCTGGTAAGCGCGGAGATTTTCTATACCCTGGCAGGTGATCCGGGACAGTTTCAGGAGGAAGTCCGCTTGACGGCGA
The DNA here is from genome assembly GCA_039592635.1 of Gemmatimonadota bacterium. Lineage (GTDB taxonomy): Bacteria > Gemmatimonadota > Gemmatimonadetes > Palauibacterales > Palauibacteraceae > Benthicola. The sequence continues at coordinate 1,329 of JBDHBK010000487.1, read as the reverse complement.
GTGTCGAGCGCAGCTACCGACCTGAGCTCAGAGTCCGCCTGGATGCGACGTGGCAGAAGGAGGGACGAGTGCTCAGCGACGGTTCGATAGATGACCTGATTCTGCGTTTCCGAGTCTTCAGTAGTTGGTAAGGTGGCTCAGCCGCTGACTATGCGCTCCAACCCAATCTGTCCCAGAAACTGTCCCACCAGGCTTTTCAGAGATGAAGAAGGCGCCCCGGCCGCTCTCGGGATTAGGAATCCGACGCTCTATCCTGCTGAGCTACGGGGCCGTATGCGGCGCCCGACAATATAGTCGGGCGCTTCGCTCCCGCTACCTGGATCTCCGCCTCGCCGCCCGCCGCTATGAGCGACACCTGCCAGTTTGACCGCGCGTCGCTCAATCTGACCGAGTTTCTCCGCGCAAAACGCCAAATATGCAGGAATCTTCGCCCAATTCACGGCACGCCCATTGCATTTTCACCGGTCGAACCGAGAACACGGCGCCCGCTCACGGACGAGACTCGGGTGAGCGGTGCCCTGACGAAAGCGAAATCAACAGGAGGAAGAGATGCATCGCGAAATCAACAGGAGGAAGAGATGCATCTCCCGACCCAGAAGAGATCAACCGCCGTACTGCGCCCGTTCCCCGAGCTCCGGTGGGACGCTGACCGGCTGTTCAACGAGATGTTTGGGCGCCCCCAGGTCCGCGTAGCGCCAGGCGGCCCGGAGGCCGACTTCTTCGAGACCGAGAACGAGTTCGTGCTCGAGATGGACCTGCCAGGCTTCACCAACGAAAGCGTGGACGTCACGGTCGAGAAGGGTGTCATGACGATCCACGGCGAGCGCTCGATCGAGCGTGACGAGGAGACGGACAACTACCACCTGCGCGAGCGTTCGTGGGGCAAGTTCTCCCGCAGCTTCTCGATTCCGCACACGATCGATTCGGAGTCGGTCGACGCCAGCTTCAATAGGGGCGTGCTGACGGTCAAGCTGCCGAAGGCCGCCGAGGCCAAGGCCCGGAAGATCGAGATCAAGGGCGAGTAGCCGCTGTCTTGATTCAACTGAGGAAACGGAGGGGTCGGCGTGAGCCGGCCCCTCGGTGCATCTGACCTGGAGACGTTTCAGCTGAAACGTTCAACTCATCATCATCGAAGGGCAGCATCGCCGAGTTCCCTTCCGCCCTCACCCAAGATACGCCGGCCTCTCAACTCGCTCTCATCCGCCCGACCCCGGCCCGCCCTTCACATCTCAAGTCGATTTGTTTACGGTGGAGCGAATGAGGCTGGGAGCGCGGGCCCCCGGACCCTCCTCCGGGGCCCCGCGCAGGTGAGGGCAATCTCCCACATTT
>JBDHBK010000486.1:0-2714 GCA_039592635.1 Gemmatimonadota bacterium | reverse complement strand
CTGCGCGTGGAGTTCCGGACCAGGGAGGACAGCCCGTTTCTCCCGGCCGGGTGGCTTGCGGCCTGGGAGCAGTTTCGGCTGCCCGTGTTCCGGCCGGCGGCTCCGGTGAACGTGGCCGAGATGCCGGCGCTCGAAGTCGTCGAGTCCAGTGACCGGATCACGGTCGGCAACGGCGTGTTTTCGGTGGGAATCGATCGATCGACGGGCCTGCTTTCGTACTTCGAGGTCGAAGGTCGCGAGCTGCTGGTGAGTCCGCTCGAGCCTGATTTTTGGCGCGCTCCCACGGACAACGACTACGGCAACCGCATGCCGCGGAGACAGGCCGTGTGGAAGGATGCGGGACGAGTCAGGTCGCTGGAGGGCCTCGAAACGACAGCGATCGCCACGGGACAGGTCAGAGTCGACGCCACGCTCGGCCTCCCCGCCGTGAACGGCCGCCTGTACCTGTCGTACGATGTGTTCGGCAGTGGCGACGTGGTGGTGAAGCATCGTTTCGTGCCCCCGGCGGCGACCTCCGGCGCTGAACTTCCGGACATCCCCCGTGTCGGGCTCCGTCTCTCGCTGTCGCCCGAATTCGCAGACGTGAGCTGGTATGGTCGGGGCCCGCACGAGAACTACATCGACCGCAAGACCAGCGCCCCGGTCGGCCTGTACTCAGCGTCGATCGAGGACCTGTACTATCCGTACATTCGGCCGCAGGAGAACGGCAACCGTACGGAGACCCGCTGGGTGGCCTTCAGCGATTCAACGGGCGTCGGTCTGGCAGCGTATGGAATCCCGACCCTCGACTGGAGCGCCCTCCGGTACTTGCAGGAAGACCTGGACGAAGGGACGGCCAAGCAGGGGCGGCACACATACGACCTGAGGCCACGCGACCTCGTCGCCGTTCATCTCGATCACAAGCAGATGGGCGTTGGCGGAGACAACAGTTGGGGAGCGCAGCCGCTCGAGGCCTATCGTTTGCCAGTGCGGGAGTATTCGTATGCATTCCGTCTGAGCCCGCTGGGCCCCGGGCGTGCCGACGCGATGGGGCAGAGCAAGCGAAGCCTGCCCGCCTCGGCTGGCGATCGAGTCAACGACTGACATGGGCCGCACGCCGAGCCTCTGCGGCCTCTTCTTCTGCGTCCTGGCAGCGCTCATCCTGCCGGGCCCAACGCCCGCCATCGCCCAGGTGGAGAGCGATCCCCAGGTGGTCCGGATCCTGGCGTACAACATCAAGCACGGCCTTGGCATGGACGGGAAGGTCGACCTCGAGAGAGTCGCGTCGGTGATCGGTTCCGTCGCACCAGACGTAGTGACCCTCCAGGAAATCGACAGCGTGACGGCCCGTACCGGACTCGAGGACCAGGCGACCCGCCTGGGTGAACTGACCGGCATGCAGGCCATGTTCGGCGGCTTCATGGAATACCGAGGCGGACGCTACGGGATGGCCCTGCTCTCCCGGTATCCGGTCGTGGAATGGGAGAATCACCGTCTGCCGGACGGAGCCGAGCCGCGCAGTGCGCTGGCGGCTCGCGTGGAACTCGTGAAGCCCGGCTACGGGCAGGGCCCGCAGGTCGTGGTGGTCGGCGTGCACTTGTACGCGAACGCCGAGGAGCGCCTGGCCCAGGCCGCACGCCTCGTCGAGCTGTTCTCGGATGAGACGGCGCCGGTCGTCCTTGCCGGGGACTTCAACTCGATCCCGGACTCGAAGGTAATCCGTCTTCTCGAAGACGCAGGTGGGTGGCAGCGGCCGGCCAAGGAGGGCCAGGCGTTCACCTTCCCGTCGGAAACCCCGGACCGGGAGATCGACTTCATCCTGTTCAGGCCCGGGAGCCGGTTCGCGGTGCGCGAGCACCGCGTCGTCGAGGAGACCGTGGCATCGGACCACAGGCCGGTCTTGCTGGAGCTGGAACTACTGCCGGCTGACCCCTAACGCTCCATCGGAGAGAGCCCCATGACACCGCTCGATAGACGCGATTTCGTAAAAGCCGGCACCGGTACGGCCCTCGGCATGTCCCTGGCGCCCGCAGCGCTACTGGGTCGAGACGGCGGCGTTCCGGCGGATAAGTTGCGGCTCGGTTTCATCGGCGTGGGCGGCCGCGGTTCCTGGCTCCTGGGCCTGGCTGCGCGTCGGGATGACACTGAAATCAAGGCCGTGTGCGACATCGTGCCCGAGAAGGCCCGGCGAGCGGCGGAGGCGGTCACGGAGGCCGGCGGGAACGAGCCCCGACAGTTCACCGCGGGCGAGGAGTCATCGCCACACCGTGGCTGTGGCACACACCGATGGCGATCGCGGCGATGGAGCGAGGCAAGGCCGTGGGCGTAGAGGTGCCGGCGGCGACGACGGTGCAGGACTGCTGGGACCTGGTACAGACCCAGGAGCGCACCGGCATGCCGTTCATGATGCTGGAGAACGTGTGCTACCGGCGGGACGTGATGGCGGTTCTCCAGATCGTCCGCGAGGGCCTGCTGGGCGAGATGATGCACCTTCACTGCGGATACCAGCACGACCTCAGGGCCGTGAAATTCAACCCGGGCGCCGAGTTCGGTCCGGGATCGAACGGTGAGGCGGTGTGGCGCACGGACCATTCCATCAACCGGAACGGCGAACTGTACCCGACGCACGGTATCGGTCCGGTGGCCAACTGGCTCGACATCAACCGCGGCAACCTGTTCGTGTCCCTGACATCACACGCCACCAAGACCCGGGGTCTGCACGAGTACATCGTGGC
>JBDHBK010000485.1:0-2400 GCA_039592635.1 Gemmatimonadota bacterium | reverse complement strand
CCCGGTACGACGTGGCCGCTTCCATTCCAAAGAACATCTGGCAGGGACTGCCGATGCCGTACGCAGAGATCGGCTACCGGCATCTGCAGTTACTGACGCATACGGACTGCGACTGGTTGATTGTGGCGTGGGGCGAACCGGACAGGCATTCCACGGCTCGCGCCCACCACCAGGCGGTATGGGACGCCTGCGTGGCGGAGTACATGCGCGCCTACTGAACAGCGGATCAACACGGCCCGAGACGAGTACAGAGTTGCGGCTCTCGCAGTTCAATGACTCGTCAAGGATCGGGCCCGTCATGAGACATCTTCCCTCCGCCGCCGCCACTGCCGCTTTGCTGGTCACCGGGCTTCTCGCCTTCTCGGTCCACCCCGTGCGGGCTCAATCGGGGGCCCCCGTGTGGAGCCATGACGTCGGTGGGCAGCTGTGGGCACCGCTGGCCCACGAAGGCGGCACCCTCTACTTCGGGGCTGATGATGCGACCTTCCGCGCTTTCGATATCGGCAGCCGGGAAGTCCGTTGGAAGTTCGAGACTGGAGGCATGATCCGGTCGGGAGCAGAAATCGCGGACGGGACCGTCTTGTTCGCGAGTGATGATGGCTTCCTGTACGCGGTCGAGGCTGACTCGGGGACCGAGATCTGGCGGTTCGACCTGGGCAGTTCAGGAATGACTCGGGCTCTACCGGCTACCGACCCGCCGTACGAGTATGACTACCTTCATTCGTCGCCGGTATATCACACCGGCACAATCTACATTGGCAGTGCGAACGGGGCCCTACACGCCATAGCCAGCGAGTCAGGGCGGGAGCGCTGGCGATTCGAGACCGAGGGCAAGATCCGCTCGACCCCGGTCGTGGACCGAGGGATTGTGTACTTCGGGAGCTGGGACGGACACGTCTATGCGGTCAACGCGGACGGGGACCTGGTCTGGCAGTTCGATACGGGGGGCGTCGTGCAGGGGTCCCCTGCACTGGGGGCCGGCAAGGTGTTTGTGGGGAGCCGCAGTGCCGCCGTGTTCGCTCTGGACGCCAGTTCAGGTGAGCTAGCGTGGAAACATGTCAACGAGGACGGATCGTGGGTGGAGTCCTCTCCGGTCTACAGTGACGGCGTCGTCTATGTCGGCAGTTCAGACGCCCTGCAGCTCTTCGCTCTCGACTCCGAGACAGGAGAGACGATCTGGGCATTCAGGACAGGAGGTTGGTCCTGGAGCACGCCAACCCTCGCCAACGGTGCCGTCTACATCGGTGGCCTGAGCGCCTCCCCGTATTACTTCGAGGGCGTCACCCTGCGGGCCGGGTTCTTCGCGGTCGATCGGAAGACCGGCGAGAGCCTCTGGGAATTCACTCCGCAGCCCGTCGAGGGCTACATCACCGGAGGGGTGTTTTCCCGCCCGGCGATCGTAGACGGTGTCGTCTATGTCGGCGCCCTGGACGGCCGGCTGTACGCCCTCGAGGAGTAGGCAGCGAGCGGCGTCGTCAGCCTACGTTGGTCGCTTCTCTCTCGGGCTCAGGTCTTCGACCCAGGGTTTGAAGACGTCGGCATCGTCGTCGTTCGACCAGGTATCTTCCGGGCAACCGGCGCGTTGAGCGACATCTCCGCCGGCCATGCAGGCCGTTCGTGTAAGTGGTTTCTGCACAGCCTCTTCAGCGTCCTGGGGTCCTGTCAGCGCACTTCCATCACATGCCCCGAGGGCCGCGATCAGAGCGACGGCGAACGCGAGCTGTAGGTTCCGGATCAACATCGTGGGACTCCTCTCCTTCCAGTTCGACTGCTCACACAGTCGTGGAGAGTCGTCACCCTGGTGTCACCGGGAGCAGGTCTGCCCAATCCTTCCGAATCCGGGCCTTCATTGCCTCAACCGAACGTTTGGACCAGTTTTGAGCGTTCTCGCGCAGGCTGATTTCGCTGGCATGGATGCGCTCACGGCATGAAGAAGCTGATCCAGGAGATTCACCGCCGCTCGCTGTGGCAGGTGCTGGGCATCTACGCGGTTGGCGCCTGGGTGGCTTTGCAGGTCGTCGATGTGCTCGCCCAGAACTTCGGACTTCCCGAGTGGTTTCCGGCCTTCGCCCTGGCTCTCCTTGTGATCGGGCTCCCGATCGTCCTGGCGACGGCGGTGGTGCAGGAGGGTTCCCGCGGGCCGGATCCAGCCGGTAGCGAGGGCCATCACGGGTCGCCGACTAGCGGCGAGGACGGACCGTCCGGCGGTTCTCTGCTCACGTGGAAGAACGCGATCCTCGGCGGTGTCGGCGCATTTGCCTTGTGGGGCGTGGTGGCCGCGGGCTGGATGCTCGTCGGTCCCGGCGCGCGACCTGGAGCAGCCGAACAAGGGTCGTCAGGCGCTGGAGCTGAAGCGACGCGCGATCTTCGCTCCGTTGCGGTGCTTCCATTCGCTACCCG
>JBDHBK010000484.1:0-2403 GCA_039592635.1 Gemmatimonadota bacterium | reverse complement strand
CTGATCAGCGACGAAGTGATCGTGAAGGCCGGTGAGATCATCGGGGATGACGCGGCCGAGGCGATCGAGGAAGCGGGACTGCAGTCGGTGAAGATCCGTTCCGTGCTGACGTGTGAGGCGCGGCGGGGTCTGTGCCAGGCCTGCTACGGCCGCAACCTCGCCACCATGAAGATGGTCGACGTCGGCGAAGCCGTGGGGATCCTGGCTGCCCAGTCGATCGGCGAGCCCGGGACGCAGCTCACGCTGCGGACCTTCCATATCGGTGGTACGGCGGCCCGGATCGCGGCCCAGACGCAGCGGAAGTCCAAGCTGCAGGGCACAGTCGGATTCGAGCGCGTGACCACCGTCGAGAGCCCGGATGGCCGCATCGTCGTGACGAGCCGTGAGGGGCAGCTGCTCATGCGGACCGGGGAAGAGCGGGTGCGGTCCCGTCTCGCGGTTCCGTACGGCGCGCAGCTCCACGTGACGGACGGGCAGGAAGTGAAGCCCGGCGACCTGCTGTTCGGCTGGGATCCGTATTCCGAGCCGATCGTCGCGGATCACGCGGGTAAGATCCAGTACAACGACATCGTACCGGAGGAGACGTTCCGCGAGGAGCTGGACGAAGCCACCGGGCGCCGTCAGCTGGTCATCATCGACGACCGGGACAAGAAGCTGCACCCGCGGATCGAGATCGTCGACTCCAAGGGCAAGAAGCTCCGGGAGTTCATCGTGCCGGTCGGTGCGCAGTTGCTGGTGCACGACAAGGAAGCGGTCCAGCCGGGCGACACGATCGCCAAGATCAGTCGTGAGGCCTACAAGACCAGGGACATCACGGGCGGTCTGCCTCGGGTTGCGGAGCTGTTCGAAGCTCGCCGCCCCAAGGATCCGGCGACGATCACGGAGGTCGATGGCCGCGTCTCCTTCGGCGGAATCAAGCGCGGGAAGCGCGAGATCATCGTCACCATGGAGAACGAGGAAGAGCAGGTCTACCAGGTCGCGGTCGGTAAGCACCTTCGCGTCCATGAGGGCGACCAGGTGAGAGCCGGAGACCGGCTGTCCGAGGGTCCCGTGAATCCGCATGACATTCTGCGGGTCAAGGGTCCGAGGGCCGTTCAGGAATACCTGCTCAACGAGATCCAGGAGGTGTATCGCCTCCAGGGAGTGCGGATCAACGACAAGCACATTGGCGTCATCGTCCGGCAGATGCTCCAGAAGGTGAAGATCACCGAGCCTGGTGACACGGAGTACCTCGAGGGCGAGCACGTCGATCGCATGGAGTTCCGTGAGCAGATTCGAGAGGTCATCGGCAGTGGCGGAAAGCCGCCGCGAGCCGAGCCCGTGCTGCTGGGTATCACCAAGTCCAGCCTCACGACCGAGTCGTTCATCAGCGCGGCCTCCTTCCAGGAGACCACCCGTGTCCTGACCGACGCGGCGGTTCGGGGAGCGATGGACGACCTGCGCGGGCTCAAGGAGAACATCATCATCGGGCACCTGGTGCCCGCGGGGACGGGGATTCACCGGTACCAGAACGTCGAATTCCTCGTCGGCGAGCCGCTTCAGAAAGAGCTCGACGCCATGCGCCGGGTTCAGCCCGAGCCGGAGGAACCGGTCGCGGCCGGCGGCCTGTTTGCCGAGTTGCGTGGTGAGATGGAACCCAGCGAGCCGGAGCTTCAGCCGGAGGCCTGACGGCCACCGCCAGTTTCCGCTGGTGACCTTCTGAAATGGCGGTTCCGGGGCCCTTCGTGGCCCCGGAACCGTACCTTGACAACTCCAATCACCGCACCTACCTTCTTCAGTCTATCGACCATTGGGTCGGTGGATTTCCGGCGGAGGCGGCGGTCGTCTCCGCGTACTTTGAACCGCTGCTTCGAGTGTCGCGATGCACGGCACCGGGGGAGCGGTTTCTGTCGCTACCGAGTACAGGGAGTGCGGCTGGGGTATGCCCACGATCAATCAGTTGGTGCGCAATGGGCGCAAAGACCTGGTAAAGAAGCGGAAGGCGCCGGCGTTGGAGGCGAATCCGCAGAAGCGGGGCGTCTGCACCCGCGTCTACACGACCACTCCGAAGAAGCCGAATTCAGCGCTTCGCAAGGTAGCCCGTGTGCGGTTGACCAACGGATACGAGGTCACGGCCTACATCGGCGGAGAAGGCCACAACCTGCAGGAGCACAGCATCGTGCTGATCCGCGGGGGACGGGTGAAGGATCTTCCCGGTGTGCGATACCACATCATCCGGGGGACACTGGATGCGTCCGGAGTGTCGGACAGGCGCCAGGGCCGGTCGAAGTACGGCTCGAAGCGTTGATACAGTAAGGGGAACCATGCGCCGGATGGGCGCACAGGCCCCGAAGTAAGGAACTCGAGAGAAGCACTGGGATCAACCCGGCCTTCACGTCTCGGCCGGGTTTCCGTTTCAAGGGA
>JBDHBK010000483.1:0-2411 GCA_039592635.1 Gemmatimonadota bacterium | reverse complement strand
CGAGGAACGTAGTGGTGTGAATCGCCTCTCCGCCCGACACCGGCCATGCGTCCATGACCTGGTGGGAGCCGATGCACGCCGCGATCGGCAGCGTGCCGGACAGCGCCTTTCCCACGCACAGGAGATCGGGAACGACCTCCTCGTGCTCACACGCGAACCAGTTTCCGGTCCGTCCCAGGCCGGTATAGATCTCGTCCGCGATCAGGAGCAGGCCGCGATCGCGGCACAGGTCAGCCAGCCGGGACAGGAAGCCGCTCGGAGGCACCACGTCTCCGCCCCGGCCCTGGATGGGCTCTACGATCACAGCACCGACGGCATCGCCTTCCTCCGTGTCGACGAGAGCCTCGATGTGCTCCAGTGCTGCGCCTGCGAGATCGTCAGTATCGAAACCGACCGGCGGTCGGTACGGATCCGGGTAGGGAGCGCGAATGACGTGCGGGTTGAGCTGGTCGGCGAACGGGCCGCGGAACAGGTCCCGATCGGTGAGCGAGAGCGCGCCGTAGGTGAGCCCGTGATACGCCCCGCCGAACGCGATGACGCCCGGTTTGCCCGTGGCGAGGCGCGCGGTCTTGAGCGCCACCTCCACCGCCTCGGAACCCGAGCAGGTCAGCACGATTCGTGAGTCCGGAATCGGAGACACGGCGGCCAGGGCCTCCAGCAGCTTCACCTTGAGGGCCGGAGGGTGGACGTCACCCATCCCGTGGGGCAGGCGGCCGATCTGGCTCCGGATGGCCTGCATCACGCGCCGGTTGCGGTGTCCGGCAACCGCGACCCCGAACCCACCCGACAGATCGACGTAGCGGTTTCCGTCCGCGTCCCACACGTTGCTCCCGCGCGACTTCTCCCAGAAGATGGGAAAGCGGTCCGCCAGATACGTGACGTTGCGGGATTCGACCCCGGCGAGACGAGCCGCGAGGCGGCGGGACCGGGGACCCGGCGGCGGGCACTTGACGTAGGGCGGTTGATTCCAGTCGGTGGGCTCGCTCATGATCCGCGAAGGCTAGCCGCGGCGACGGGACGCGTCAACGAATGGCGCGACGAAAACAAGGACAAACGCGAACGGAAGACAGGCGATATGAAACTGCAGGGCAAGGTGGCGATGATTTCGGGTGGTTCGAAGGGACTGGGCGCTGACCTGGCTCGGCGCTTCGTCGAAGAGGGAGCGAGCGTGTCGCTTTGCGCCCGGCGGCCGGAGGGCGCCGCCGACCTGGCGGCCGAGCTGCGGGCAGCGGGCGCCCGGTGCCTGGTGGTCGGGTGCGACGTCACGAGCGAGGCGGACGTGGTCGCGTGGGTGGCGGCGACGGTGGTCGAATTCGGCCGCGTGGACGTGCTCGTGAACAACGCATCGATTCTCGGATCGCGGCGGCCCCTCAAGGACGTCCCAGCGGAAGAGTGGCGCGACGTTATTGAGGTCAACCTGACGGGCGCCTTCCTCGTGGCGAAGGCCTGTGTCGAGCCGATGTCGGTGGCCGGCGGATCGATGATCCACATCTCGTCGGGCGTCGGAGATCACGGCCGTCCCTACTGGGGCGCCTACTGTCCGTCGAAGAACGGTCTCGAGGCTCTGTCCGAGATGCTCGCCGGTGAGCTGGCCGATGTGGGAGTGCGGTCGAACGCCGTGGATCCGGGCGCCATGCGCACGGTGATGCGGGCCGAAGCCTACCCCGATGAGGACCCGGCCGGTGTACCCACTCCATACGAGATCACGGACATCTTCGTCTTCCTCGCCTCCGAGGCGGCGGCGGGCGTGACCGGCCAGCGCTTACGGGCCCGCGACTTCGAGTGGCCGGAGGGGGACGTCGCCCCGTGAGTGAACCCCGCCGGCTGTGGGTTCGGTTCCGGCGCGTCGACCCGGAGCGCCGATCCGCCTACCGCGAGGCCGTCGGCGAGGCCGGCGCCACGGCGAGTCAGCTCGGCGCTCATTTCTGGGGATTCGAAGCGGACGGCGGGGACGGCACCTTCGTCGAGTTCCTGGAGGGGGCGTCGGACGCCGTGCTCACCCGGCTGGACGACCATGCGAGCCCGTCGCTGGAGATGGCCGGCGGCACGGCGGCCCGGGACGTCGTGCCGGGCGTGGATGTCCTGCGCTGCACCGAGCTTCGGGATTCCCGGTGAGACGGGAGCGCCAGTCCTGCGGACGAGGTGCGACATGTCGCAGGTTGTGGGGATCAGCTCGAGCGGAAGTAAGTCGAGCCGCCTGACGCTCCCATGGTCCTCCTCAGGAAAGACGAAGAGAGCGCTCGAGGGGTCACATCGAGACCGGGAATCCGAGTCCTACCGTCTCAAGTACCAACGCAGCAGGAGCAGCAGAACGACCGCACCGACGCCGTATAACCAGTACTCCCGGGGCGCCCGGCCCGCCCAGGCGAGCATGTTTCGCACGGCCGTCCCTCCGTACTCCACGGCCGCCT
>JBDHBK010000482.1:0-2412 GCA_039592635.1 Gemmatimonadota bacterium | reverse complement strand
GGGGTCATCTCGTACGTCTCCATGTCCATGAAGTAGTACAAGCTCCCGTCCGTATACGAGTATTGGATCGGTCGCCTGACGAGACGGACCTCCGTGACCTTCTCTCCTGCCCTGAAGGTCTTGTCCACGACGCCGCCCGTGAGCACCGACTTGATCTTCGTGCGGACGAAGGCTCCACCCTTACCGGGCTTCACGTGCTGGAAGTACGTGATCTGGTAGAGCGTACCGTCCAGCTCGATCACCATTCCATTCCTGAAACTCGATGTATCTGCCATGCCAAGCCCAATTGACTGTTTCGTACTGCGCGCCGGCCACACGCCGACACCCACCTGCCGAAGGTCGGCTCAGAGCTGCGTCAGGTCGAGGGGAAACGTGGTCAACACCCTCCGACCACCCTCCTCGGCCACCACGACCTCCTCCAGCCTCACGCCGCCTCGGCCCGGAAGATACACCGCGGGCTCGATCGTGACCACGTTGCCGGACTCCAGGGTATCGCGAGATCGTGCGTTGACGCTCGGTCGCTCGTGAACCTCGAGACCGACTCCATGACCCGTTCCATGGCCGAAGCGATCCCCGAAACCCGCCTCGGTGATCACATCCCGCGCCGCCCCGTCGACGCTTCGGGCCGGCACACCGGCCTCGGTGGCCGCAATCGCACTCTCAACCGCTCGAGACACGACCCGGTAGATCTCCACCTGCCAGGCAGCGGGGGAGCCCAGAACGAACATGCGTGTCATATCCGAGCAGTAGCCTTCCACCCTGGCTCCAAAGTCGACGAGCAGCAGGTCGCCTTCGCGCAGTCGCCGCTCGCCGGGATGGGCATGCGGCAGGGCGCTGCGTGGCCCCGAGGCCACGATCGGATCGAACGGCATCGACTCGGAACCGGCAAGACGCAGGCGATAAACGAGTTCGGCTGCGATCTCTCTCTCTGAAACACCCTCCCGAACGGCCCCCAGCAACTCGCCGAGGGCACGTTCGGCCACCTGCACCGCCCGGGCGATCGACTCGATCTCGCTGGAGTCCTTCGCCGAGCGCAACGCATCCATCAGGGGCCCGGCAGGCTCCCACATGACGCCGCCACAGCACTCGCCGAGGGCTCGGCGGTCTCGGACCGACAGGCTGTGGTCCTCGAAACCGGCCCTGGGACCCGAGTCCCCTTCCTCCAGGCAGAGCGCCAGTTCGGCGAACAGATCCGACCCCGTGATGCGTACCGAGACCGCGTCGCCAACCTCTTCAGCGGCCTGCGTACGATACCTGAAGTCCGTGATCAGGGTAGCCGAGCCAGGCTCTACGAGAAGAAAAGCGGAAGATCCGGTGAAGCCCGTGAGCCACTGTACGCTGGGAAGATGGCTGACGAGGAGCGCGTCGAGCCGCGACTCGTGCAGGCGATCCCGCACCTGGCGCAGTCTCAACCCGCGCGCGTCCCACACTTCTTCCGGTTTCACGTGCCCGAGCGGAGATGGGCAGCGAGGGCTCTCATGCCCAGCAGATAGCTGTCGTGGCCGAAACCGCTGACCACCCCCACCGCGATGTCCGAAAGAAGCGAGTGATGCCGGAACGGCTCTCGCGCCCAGATGTTGGTCAGGTGGACCTCCACGAACGGCACCCCCGCAGCCAGTAGAGCGTCACGAAGCACGACACTGGTGTGCGTGTAGCCGGCTGCGTTCACCAGCAGGCCGTCCTGCCGGGAGCCAACGTCGCGGATCCAGTCTGCCAGTTCGCCCTCGTGGTTGGATTGCACCGCCGTCACACTGGCGCCGAGAGCCAAACCCAGCTCGTCGAGGGCGGACAGGATATCGTCCAGCCCCGCCTCGCCGTAGAGCTGCGGCTCGCGCGTGCCGAGGAGGTCCAGGTTGGGGCCGTTCAGCACTCCCACCGACAGATCCGAGACGGTCAACCGTCCGCCTCCAGCCGGGCGATCCAATCGCGGGCGAAGGGGCTCGGCCCACCGTCCTCCACTTCCGGGACCACGTCCCCGGCTGCGTCATCGGCCTCCTCACCGGCAACTTCGTACTCCGCTCCGGGAACATCCGGATCCGGCACGACGCGATCGGGCAGAGCCCCCGACCACTCTTCTCCCCGGCGCAGCAACCTGCGCAGCTCCTCGGGCCACGGTGTTCCAACCGGCCGCCCGAGTGGAATCGGCTCATCTTCCCCTGCTTGCACGCCCCGCTCGTCGGCTGACTCCGCCTGGTCCGCTGACTCACCGCCCTCGGCGGCAGTTACGGCCTCGCCACCCGCGGCGTCCCACGACGCCTCCCGGACGTCCTCCCTCAGGGCCTCCAGGCGAGTCAGGAGTTCGGGGTCACCGGGTGAGTCCTTGAGCAGCTCCTCGTAGATCTCCGCCGCCTCACGCTGAAGGCCCTGTTCCGCATACAGGTCTGCCATGGTCCGGGTCAGAAGATCCGCATC
>JBDHBK010000481.1:0-2415 GCA_039592635.1 Gemmatimonadota bacterium | reverse complement strand
AGGCCGGGGTCATGCGCGAGAAGGCCATGGCCGAGATCGATGAGATGCTCCTGTTCACCACCGACGAGAAGGGTCACACGATCCAGATCAGCGATCGGGGACAGGACCTCCTGAGTCCGGGAGACCCGGATGCGTTCGTGATTCCGGACATCTCCGAGGCGGTGAAGCAAGTCGAGGACGACGCGAAGCTGGGTCCCGACGAGACGCGCGACAAGATCCAGCAGCTGGAGCGGGACTACGCCGAGAAGTCGGAGCGCTTGCACATCATCCACCAGCTCGTAAAGGCGCACTCGCTGTACGAGAAGGATGTGGAGTACGTCGTCGAGAACGGCGAAGTCGTGATTGTGGACGAGTTCACGGGTCGGAAGATGACGGGGCGGCGCTGGAGCGATGGCCTTCACCAGGCGGTCGAGGCCAAGGAGAACGTCAGCGTCCGCGGGGAGACCCAGACGCTCGCCACCATCACGATCCAGAACTACTTCCGGATGTACTCCAAGCTGGCCGGCATGACGGGTACGGCGGAGACGGAGGAAGGGGAGTTTCACGAGATCTATGGCCTCGAGGTCGTCGTCATCCCCACGAACCGTCCGGTGCGCCGGATGGACGACGAAGACCTGCTGTATCGCACGAAGAGAGAGAAGTTCGCGGCCCTGCTCGACGAGATCGAGCGGCTGCACCGGCGTGGCCTGCCCATGCTGGTGGGTACGACGAGCGTGGACGTGTCGGAGAAGGTCTCGCGGATGCTCAAGCGGCGCGGGCTGACCCACCAGGTCCTGAACGCCAAGCAGCACGAGCGCGAGGCGGAAATCGTGACGCAGGCGGGACAGCCCGGCGCGATCACGATCGCCACGAACATGGCGGGTCGCGGCACCGACATTAAGCTCGGCGCGGCCCTGGTGAAGTGTCAGGTGTGTGGGATTCGCTCGGCGGAGCCGGCGTTCGGACAGATGACCGAGACAGAGGATCTCGGCCAGGACCAGGTGAAGGCCCTCGGTTGTTACGTGGACCCGCCTTGCGGTCTGCAGATCCTGGGCACCGAAAGGCACGAGTCGAGGCGGATCGATCGCCAGCTCAGGGGTCGGGCCGGCCGACAGGGCGATCCGGGATCGAGCCGGTTCTTCCTGTCGCTCGAAGACGACCTCATGCGTCTGTTCGGAACCGAGCGGGTGGCCAAGGTCATGGACCGCCTGGGAGCCGAGGAAGGGGAGGTCATCACCCACCCCTGGATGACGAAGTCGATCGAGAGGGCGCAGCGGCGCGTCGAGCTCCAGAACTTCGAGGCCCGCAAGCGTCTCCTCGAGTACGACGACGTGATGAACCAGCAGCGCGAGGTGATCTACGACCTGCGGCTGTTCGGTCTCGAGGGTGGAGAGGACCTGAAGGGCGAGGCGTGGGAGATGATCGAGCGATCGGTCATCGAGGTTGTCGAGACGGTGATCGAGCCGGGCTCGCACGCCGACGAGTGGGATCTGTCTGCACTGCGGGAGCGCCTGCTGCTGGACTACTTCCTGGTGGCCTCGTGGCTCCCGGCCGACAGCCTCGCCCCGGCCGAGATCCAGTGGAAGGACACGGACGAACTGATGGACGCGGTCCTCGATTTCGTTCACGAAGCGTACCACGAGAAGATCGACAGTTTCGGCGAAAACTGGGAGCGGATTCTCAGCTTCATCGTTCTGTCCGTGATCGACGAGAAGTGGAAGGGGCACCTGTACGATCTGGATCACCTGCGTGAGTCAATCCGGTACCGCGCCTACGGGCAGCGCGATCCGCTGGTCGAGTACAAGAAGGAAGCCTACAGCGCCTTCGTGGATCTCATGCAGGACCTGCGGAAGAGTCTGTCGAACCTGGTGTTCCGCGCGCAGGTGGAGATGCGTCCGGCTCTCCGGCCCCAGCAGGTCAGCTCCATGAGCGGCCCGAGCGAGCTGGCGGGTACCGGCAGCGGTGCGCCTGCGACAGGGCCCCTGGCCGCGTCAGGTCCGCCACGTGCCGGGCGGGTCGAGACCGCCGAGCTCGCGGCGACGGGAGTGGCGGCCACGGCGCTGAAACAGCCCGAGGCGAAGCCGACTCAGCAGGTCATACGGCCCGAAGCTCCGGTGCAGGGTGGGGAAGCGGTGGGCCGGAACGATCCGTGTCCGTGTGGGAGCGGGAAGAAGTACAAGAAGTGCCACGGGGCGTTGGGGTGACCCTCGCTCAGGAGGCGGCTCGCGCTCGCCGGAGCCTCCTCGCCGCGTAGCGGCTGCGGGGTCTCCGCCGGCGCTCCGCCAAAGCCTCCTTCGGAGGGTCACCCCAACCGCGGGGCGGAAACGACGCGGGTGCCCTGGATGGAGAACAGACGCGCTCCGAAGACGCCGTCCTCGGCGCCTGGAAGGACGTATCACCAACCGCTTGGGTGGCACCGGATGGGGTAGGAGTGGA
>JBDHBK010000480.1:0-2431 GCA_039592635.1 Gemmatimonadota bacterium | reverse complement strand
TATTATTGTTCTAAAGTGTCTTGCTAAGTCACCTGGTGACCGTTTCCCGGGTATGGACGAGTTGATTCGTGCGCTCGATTCACTCGAGTTCGAGCAACCCTGGAATCGCGGACGGGCACGGGAGTGGTGGAACCTGCACATGCCCGAGGGACAATGAACCGGGCCGATTTCGTGTCGGCCGTCTCTGCCCAGGCATGGGATGTGGTCGTGGTCGGTGGCGGAGCGACCGGGCTTGGCGTCGCCGTCGAGGCCGCCTCCCGAGGATACTCAACGCTGCTGCTGGAGCAGGCCGACTTCGCGAAGGGCACGTCCAGTCGGAGCACCAAGCTGATTCACGGGGGGGTACGCTACCTGCAGCAGGGAGACGTTTCTCTCGTCCTCGAGGCGCTCCACGAGCGCGGCCTCCTGATCCAGAACGCCCCCCACCTCGTGCACCACCTGGCGTTCGTCGTGCCGGTATACGACTGGTGGGAAGGTCCGTTCTATGGTATCGGCCTCAAACTGTACGACGCGCTGGCCGGCAAGCTCGGCCTGGGTCCCTCGAAGAATCTCTCGCGTGAGGAGACACTGGAGCGGATCCCGACCGTCGAGCCGGACGGCCTGCGGGGCGGCGTGGTCTACTACGATGGGCAATTCGACGATTCCCGGCTGGCGGTTACGCTCGTGCGGACGCTGACCGACCTGGGTGGAGTTCCTCTCAACTACATGCGCGTCACAGGGTTGCTCAGCACATCGGAGGAGCGCGGGTCCATCGAGGGCGTCCGGGCGGTAGACGAAGAGTCAGGCCAGGAGATGGAGATCCGGGCCCGGGTCGTCGTCAACGCCACCGGTGTTTTCACCGACGAGATCCGCCGCATGGACAACCCCGGTGCGGGTTCCATGGTGACCGCCAGCCAGGGCGTGCACATCGTGCTCGATCGCTCGTTCCTGCCCGGAGACACCGCCATCATGGTGCCACACACCTCGGACGGGCGCGTGCTCTTCGCCGTCCCCTGGCACGGGCGCGTCGTGGTGGGGACGACCGATACGCCGGTGCCCGAAGCCTCGCTGGAGCCGCGCGCCCTGGACGACGAAATCGAGTTCCTGCTCACGCACGCGATCCGATACCTGACGCGGGACCCGCTGGCCTCCGACGTCCTCAGCGTGTTCGCCGGCTTGCGCCCCCTGGTCGGAAGTCCTGATTCGGAAACCAAGGCCATATCGAGGGATCACACCCTGCTGGTATCGCCGTCCGGCCTGGTGACGATCACGGGCGGCAAGTGGACGACCTACCGGCGCATGGGAGCGGACACGATAACGCAGGCGGCGCTTGTCGCAGGACTTCCCGAGCGACCGAGCGTAACCGAAGAACTGCGGCTGCACGGCTGGACCGACGCCGTGGATCCGATCGAGCCGCGCAGCGTGTACGGCACGGACGACGCGGAGCTCGAAGCCCTGGAAGGCGCCCGACCGGAGCTCGCCGAGCGCCTGCACCCCGCCCTGCCCTACCGCGCTTCAGAGGTCGTGTGGGCCGTCCGGTTCGAGATGGCCCGCACCGTCGAGGACGTGCTATCGAGGCGGCTGCGGGCGCTGCTGCTCGACGCGAGGGCCAGCGTGGAGATGGCGCCGAGGGTGGCCGGTCTCATGGCCGAGGAGCTCGGACGCGACGAGATGTGGGTGAAAGGCCAGGTGGCGGAGTATACGGAGCTGGCGCGGGGGTACGTGCTGTAGTCGGGGGGCTTCGACGCCGGAGTCGTCAGTGGTAGGCCCGGTAGGTGACCTCGCTCTTGGCGTGCGCCTCGCGACCGAGTCCCTGACCGACCTCCTCGCTCTCGGCCTTCGGTAGCGGGCCCGGGCGTTTCTGGCCGCGAACTGTCACAAGGCCTCTTGACGGATTTCGGGATGCGCTTTCCGCCGAGTCCGGGATCCGGTCTGCAGGCAGCCTCTGAGCCCCTTCCGTCGCCTCCTCACGTGCGTGCTCCCCTGCCGGCGAATCGCCCGACCTCCTGACCCCCGTTCGTGCCCTGTCGATCAACCTCAAAGCCCGAAAAGTGGGGGTGTATATTGAGATCACGGTTCGGCTTTTGTTCGGCATCTTTGCGATAGGAGCGCTCGATGGTCTGCTTCGCTGCCCAGGTTTCGGTCACCTACCGCGTCCGCGAGACGGCCAGCGTCTACGCTGCTTCGGCTGACGCTGCTCCGGTACCTGAGCCTCTGCCCGACACGGACCGGATCGAGGCGCTGGAAGAGGAGATCGTGTTTCTGGCGGCGCACATTCATGCCGCCGAGCACCGGTTCCTCACCCTGGTGGCCGAGTACGACCGCCTTCTTGGGTGGGAAGCGGCAGGCCACAGGTCCTGCGCTCACTGGCTGGCCTTTAGGACCGGGTACAGTCTCGGTGCGGCGCGAGAGAGGGTGCGTGCGGCCCGGGCCCTGGTGAAGCTGCCCGAGA
>JBDHBK010000479.1:0-2434 GCA_039592635.1 Gemmatimonadota bacterium | reverse complement strand
TGGCTCCGTGCGCGTCGGAAGGGCGATCTCGCTTACCCTCGGACGGGCCGGCTATCGAGTCGGAGTTCACTATCGGACTTCCCAGGCCGATGCGGCATCGACGGTACGCGACCTGAAGCGCATGGGAGGTCAGCCGCAGGCGTTCCGGGCCGACCTGTCGAGTCCCGCCGAGATCAGTCAGATGTTCGAGGAAGTCGATCAGCGACTCGGTGGCATCGACCTCCTCGTGAACAGCGCGGCGATCTTCCCGCATCAGGAGCCTTCGGACGTTTCGCCGGAGGACTGGGACCGAGTCTTCCAGATCAATGCGCGGGCGCCGTTTCTGTGTGCACAGCAGGCGGCGCGGCGGATGCAGGCGGGCTCTTCGATCGTGAACATCGCCGATACGGGGGCGGACGAAGCGTGGCCGGGCTACGTCCCCTACGTGGCGACCAAAGCCGCGCTAGTGAGTCTGACGAAAGGTCTGGCGCGAGCGTGGGCGCCGGACATCAGAGTGAACGCCGTCTCGCCCGGCCCGGTCCTTCTTCCGGACGCCGAGTCTTCAGTTGGCGAGCAGAAGCTGGCCGCCGATCGCACGGTGCTCGGTCGAGTGGGGACGCCCGAAGACGTGGCCCAGGCAGTATTGTACCTGGATCGGGCTCCCTACGTGACGGGCGAGGTGCTTCGTGTCGATGGCGGGCACCACCTGAAGTGACGGAGTGACACGTGTTCGAGCACATTCTCATCGCTCTCGATGGATCCGACGAAGCGAGGTCGGCGAGTGCACTCGGTCTCCGCGTGGCGCACCACATGCGGGCCCGGGTGACGGGACTGTCGGTCGTGGACGTGCGCGTCGTCGAGGGCCCCGCCGTCGAGACTCTCGCGCCGCTGTGGGGCGAAGTGACCGGACGACCCTTTCAGCCCGACTTAATGCGCCTGTACCGGGAGCGGGCAGATCTGACGCTGGATAAGTTCTGCGCCGCCGCTGAAGCCGCGGGCCTCGACCGAATTGAACGCTGCGTGGAGATCGGAGTCGCGGAAGACGTGATCCTGGACCGGGCATCTGAGGCCGATCTTCTCGTTGTGGGCCGCAGGGGAGAGCACGCCGGTTTCGGGCGACGGGCTCTGGGAGCGACCTTGTGGCGCGTGCTGCACCGGGCCCCGTGTCGGGTGCTCGTGGCGGAAGACGTAGCCCGACCCGGTGACCGAAAAGCCGGGCCAGCGGGCCTGCCTCGCCGTCCGCTCGTCGCCTGGGAGCGTGGCCAGGGCGCAGCACGGGCGCTGGATCTGGCTCTCGAATACTGCCGCACGCTTGGCGAGGAGGTTCGTGTCGTCCACGCGGGAGACGAATCTCACGATGACGACCTGGAGGAGGTGCAGCAGAGGCTGGCCGACTCCGGGGTCCCATGGGAGATCTCCCGTCTCGACACACACCCGGCCGATGCTGTGGTGGAAGCTCAGGCGCGGTGGGATACCGACTGCCTGTTCATGGGAGCGTTCGGGCGTGGACGCCTGCGCGACTTCCTGTTCGGGTCTCATACGCTCGAGATCGTCGAGCGAGTCTCGACTCCTGTGTTCATCGCCCGCTGAGCAAGTCGTGGGCTACCACCGAGGCGATGACGTGATATCCCTCTGCCGTGGGGTGTCCATTCTCGGTTCGCGGGTAGATCAAGACACCACTCCTTGCCGCCTCTTGCAGGTCGGCCAGGGGATCAGAGAAGGCTATGTCTCGCTGCGCGAGCCAATTCCTTATCTCCGAAGAGAGCACCGCTTCGTCAGCTACAAGGCGTTCGATCTGTGCTTGGTGACCCGACATCACCGCGTCGGGCAGAGCTTCCACATAGACGCGTTCCTTGGTCGGGATCAAGACGACTCGGTAGTCGATCTTTCTTGACAGGCACAGCTCGGAGATGACTTCCAGGGCCTCTAGCGTCAGCCGAAGTCCTTCCAGGATGGTCGGGTCGCTCCGATCCACCGCCCGGCGGCGGTCGGGATTCAGGGCGGTCAGGAGATCTCCGGTCGAGTCCCGAAGCACCGC
The DNA here is from genome assembly GCA_039592635.1 of Gemmatimonadota bacterium. Lineage (GTDB taxonomy): Bacteria > Gemmatimonadota > Gemmatimonadetes > Palauibacterales > Palauibacteraceae > Benthicola. Next base: position 417 of record JBDHBK010000479.1, on the reverse strand, counting down.
GACGCGTGGATCCCAGCCGCCGAACGACTCCCGCAAGAACGTTCGGAGTGCGTTCCGACTGGCGGCCGCTGCGAGTGAATACAGCACCGAGTGGTGCCGCAGCCACGACTTGGTGCGAGATCCGAACCCGGGGGAAGCAGGCGGCAGGGTGCCGAGCGGGCCCCGCGCGTCGCCACCGGAGTCTAACGCGTAATCACCACGCAGATGGCGCCAATGGTCGTTCCGAGAGACAGACCGGTACGCATCGTATAGGTCGTTCCCGAGATACAGTCCCACGATGACCAGGCGAGGTCGCAGGCTGTCTATTCGAGTCTCGGCCAAGAACCTGTAGTCGAGTGGCCCGTAGCCGCCGAGGCCCAGGTTGTACACGTCGTTTTCTGTTTCTCGCCCCAGTTTTGCGGGCCACGAGGCGGATGC
>JBDHBK010000478.1:0-2441 GCA_039592635.1 Gemmatimonadota bacterium | reverse complement strand
GCCTTGAACTTCGTGCCCTCGAGAGGGGTCACCGCGAACGCCGTGACGCGCACACCGGCCACGCCGAACAACTCGCCCTGCTTCCAGCCAAGGACGGGTTCCGGGCCCGCTTCGGGGTCGGCGATCAGCGACGGCGCCGGGCCTGTACGCACGTTCCCGTAGGGCCTGGATGCCTGCACCCGGAGCCCGTCCAGGGATTCCGTGGCTGATGGACCGATAGATGCGGCCACGCCCAGCGGACAGTCCCCGGAAAGGGCCTTCAGGAGAAGCGTGTTGTAGCCGTGGCCGATTCGGACCCTGGCCAGCCGAGCCGTGGCCTCCGCGGCACCGTCCGAATCGGGTCCGGGACGTCCGAGTGCCTCCAGAGAACGGCCATTCAGCCAGGCACGGACGCCGGTGCAGTCCAATCCACTCCACGTGAGCGTGATCGTGCGGTCCTCGATGGACTTGAGATAGGCGTGCGCGTAAACGACGACCGGACCCTCGGCATCCCCCCGCCGGCCCTCGAGATCCAGGGTAACCGAAGAGTCGCGGCGGACCAGCGTCCAGTCTGCGCCGCCGACAGTGCGGCCCCTGTCGGGCAACACGGCCACCTCACCCGGCGCGCCGAGGTAATCGGTCTCCAGCGGGTCGCCGTCGACGTCTGCTGGAAACGGGTTTGAGACGAGCCAGCGGTCAACGGATACGATGTCCTGTGCGACCGCCGTGGGGACAATCCCGCACGCCAACAGAACGGCTGTCGCCGCGATGGTCGACCACCTCGCACGGTTCTGTAGCACTGCCAGTTTCACACGATTCTCCGGTATCTGCCCGCACTCAGCTTGACCTGCCGAGGCGGAACACTCTAACCTCGTGACCTGATCGACGCACGCTATTCCGGGGCCCGCAAGCGGTCGAGACATGCGCGAGATCATACGATTCACAGTGAACGGAGACCTCACCGAAACAGGGGTGCCCTCGCACTATACCCTGCTCGAGACGCTTCGGTACATCCTGGGTTTGACCGGTAGCAAGCAGGGCTGCGACAAGGGTGACTGCGGCGCGTGCACCGTCCTGGTGGACGGAGAGGCTATACTCTCCTGCCTCACGCCGGTCCAGGAGGCGGCGGACTGTTCGGTGGTCACCGTGGAGGGACTCGCGGATGGCCCGCGCCCGAGCCCTTTGCAGGAGGCGTTCGATCTCACGGGCGCGGCCCAGTGCGGATTCTGCACGCCCGGCATTCTGTGCAGTGCCACACAACTGTTGTCGGAGGTCGCCGCTCCGACGCGCGAAGACATCGCGAGCGCCCTGTCTGGAAATCTCTGCCGTTGCACCGGATACACCAAGATTCTGGAAGCAGTCGAGGTGGCCTCAGAGGCGGTCCGATCGGGCCGCAGCGTAACGAATGTAGTCGCCGACCTGCACCCCGAAAGCGGACACCTTCTCCCCTCGCGGAAGGGAGACCAGTGAAGTGAAGACTCTCGTTTCTTACCTCTTCATGACGGCCTGGCTGGCTCCGGGACTGCCCGCCCAGGTAGTCGAGCACCCGCTGGACTCTGCCGAAGGTCTCCGGCTGATCAACGTCAAAGCCGAGGTCGTGGAACTCGACGGTCTCGAAGGCCTCAGAGTGACTCGCGCCGACGACTACTCCGAAGGGGGAACGCTCGCGCTCGTCGAGGGCTCGAACTTCGGAAACGGCGTCATAAAGATCGAATTGGCCGGGGAACCCGCGCCGGGGGCCGATCCGAACATGCGCGGATTCATCGGCATCGCCTTCCGCGTCGACCCGGCAGATCCCGACCGCTACGAGTGCTTCTACCTGAGGCCCACGAATGCCCGTGCGGACAATCAGCTGCAGCGAAATCACTCCGTGCAGTACGTCTCCCATCCGGAGTACCCGTGGTATCGGCTACGCGACGAGTCGCCGGGCATGTACGAATCGTACGTGGACCTGGCAGCCGGCGAGTGGACCTCCATTCGCATAGAGGCGAAAGGGACCACGGCGGCGCTCTACGTGGGAGAGGCGGAGCAGCCGGTGCTGATCGTCAAGGACCTGAAGCACGGTGAGTCCGTCGGCCAGGTCGGCCTGTGGCTTCATGAATCGACCCTGGCCCACTTCCGTAACCTGCGTTTCGCGACGGGCGGATAGCGACAGCATGCACCCCGATGAGCTGAACGCCCTTCAGCAGGACAGCGCCGACCGCCCGGCCGATCTCGATGATCTCGGGCCGGACGATTTCCGGGTGCTGGGTCGCCGCAACCGCAAGCCCGAGGGAATGCGGAAGGGCACCGGTCGTGAGACGTACACGGACGACCTTGCCCTACCGGGCATGCTGCACGCCAAGCTTCTTCGCAGTCCGCACCCTCATGCACGCATAGTGTCGCTCGACACTCAACACACGACACGCATGCCGGGTGTTTATGCAGTGATCACGGGGTCGGACCTGCCCACCCCGTACGGG
>JBDHBK010000477.1:0-3175 GCA_039592635.1 Gemmatimonadota bacterium | reverse complement strand
GAAGGCGCGGTCCACCGTACGGTCCGCATTCCTCTCTCCCTCGCCGGCGTAGTGCGCGGGAAGGAGTCGCACCTTCGGACCCCACTCGTCGCGCGCGCGGACCAGGCTCCGCCACAGGTCTCCCGTCCACGCCTCCATCCTGCCCGCCAGGTCGGGCCGGCCGATCGAATCGACGAACAGGAAGTCTCCCGTGAATGCCACCCCGGAGTGCAGACCGCCCGCGACGAACGTGGTGCTGCCTTCGGTATGCCCCGGGGTGTGGTGCGCTACCACCGGCTGCCCCCCGATCGATATCTCCGCGCCCTCTGCCAGCGGCTCGAATGCAAGCCGGCCCGGCGTCTCGTCGTATGGCCACACGTTGTCCGCGGGATGCATGTAGTACGGAACGCCGAGGTCGCGGGACATATCGGGGGCGCCGCTGATGTAGTCGGCGTGCACGTGCGTATCGGCCACCGCCACGATGCGTGCACCGGAGGCGGCCTCGGGCCACGGGGCCCAGTCCCGCGGTGGATCGATGGCAAGCGCTTCACCTCCGGCCACGAGCAGGTAGCCGAGTGCGCCCTTTCCGATCCGGTCGAACTGGACCAGCCGATCAAAGCCCGTGGGCGACGTGAGATCCCGGGGAATCACCATTCGCATCCAGGCGGTGACTCCGCCGCGCAGGGACCACGCCTCGTAGCCGCGTCCCTCGAGTAGGGCCGCGATCACCCGGCTGTCGTTGCCGTGACCGCAGACCACGGCCACGGGATCCGCCGGATCCAGGCCGATCGCCAATGCCGGGTCCGCCAGCCGCACGAACTCCGAGCCTCGGATGTTGTGGAACCGGTCCGCCGGAACGGGATCCACCCGGCCGGCGGCCAGTCGCTCGGGAGCTCTCACGTCCAAGACCCGAATCGGATCACCGGTCTCCAGTCGGATCGCGAGATCGAAGGGATCGATCTCCCGGGCGTCCGGAAGCTCCACTCAGTGCCCTCCCATCTCGTTCTCGACTTCGTCGGCCGTCCTGGGGATGGGTCGACCCAAAACCCTGTGCCCATCGGCGGTCACCAGGACGTCGTCCTCGATGCGTACACCGCCGAAGCCCTTGTAGGAGTCGAGGCGATCGAAGTCCAGGAACTCGGCATTCGTGCCCTCGGTCCGCCATTTGTCGATCAGCTGCGGGATGAAGTAGCAGCCCGGCTCGACCGTCAGGACGAACCCGGGCTCGAGGGTCCTGGCCGCGCGCAGGTACGCCGTCCCGAACTGCGTGCTGCGTTCGAACTCCGTTCCGTACCCCACGAGGGTCTCGTCCAGGCCCTCCATGTCGTGCACGTCCAGTCCCATCATGTGCCCGAGACCGTGCGGCATGCAGATGGCGTGGGCGCCTGCCGCCACCGCCTCGTCGACGTCACCCTTCATGATCCCGAGGTCCTTGAGCCCTGTCGCGATCTCGCGGCACGCTATGAAATGGACGTCGCGGAATGAAATGCCGGGTTTCATGGCCGCCGTAGCGGTCGTCAGGGCGCCGAGCACGATGTCGTAGATCTCCCTCTGGCGGGTGTCGAAACGGCCGCTCACGGGCATCGTCCGCGTGATGTCCGAGGCATATCCCAGCGGCGAGGTGGCGCCGGAGTCGTGCACCGCCAGCTGGCCGTCTTTCATGACGTTTTCGTACCCGTGGTTGTGCAGGACCTCACCGCGGACCGAAAAGATGATCGGGAAGGAGGTCAGACCGCCTCTGGATAGCACGACACCTTCTACCGCTCCGGCCACTTCTCGCTCGACCATGCCGGGGCGCACCATGTGCATGGCCAGGGTGTGCATGTCGTAGCTGATGTCGATGGCGATCTCGATCTCCGCGACCTCTTCGTCCGTCTTGTACAGGCGCTGATCGACCACGGCCTCGACGAGGGGGTGTGAGACGTGGTCGTCGGTCTCGAGTCCGGGGATTCCAAGTATTCTCGCCAGTTTGATCCGGTTCCAGGCTCGATACTGCGGCAGAAAGTGGATCGTCCGGCCCGCGTCCCTTCCCGCTCGCAGCAGCTCGCCCAGCTTCTCCGGTTCTTCGTGGCGGCCCACGCCCACGTGCGCGCACTCCTCGGCGAGCGTCGGCAGAGGACCGGTCCACACGATTTCGTCCACGGTCGGCTCGTGCCCGAAGACGATTTCTTCGCCGGAATCCGCGTCGATCACCGCGGCCAGGCCCGCCTGGTCGAGGCCGAAGTAGTAGAGGAAGGAGCTGTCCTGCTTGAAGTGATACGGATTGTCCGCGTAGTTCATGCGAGCGGGTTCGTTGCCCAGGAACAGGATCAGGCCTGACCCCACTCGCTCATGTGCTCGCCTCAAACATTGGGACTCCTCCCCTATCGGGGTTGTCGGTTCGCAAGATCGTAATTCAAAAGTACATCAGGAGGTGCGGCGCGGGACCCCCGACAGCACCACATCCAGTTCTCCGATCACCCTCCCCGCGTCGTCGTGCGAGAACACGAGGGGTGGCTTGATCTTGATCACGTTCTCGAACGGGCCGTCCGTGCTGAGGAGGATGCCCCGCTCTCTCATCTGATTGATGACGTCGGTGGCCTCTTCCGCCGCCGGCTCGAGCGAGTCGCGATCGCGCACCAGTTCGACGCCTATGAAGAGGCCGAGGCCCCGGACGTCGCCCACGAGCTCATGTCGATCGCCGAGCCCTGCGAGTCCCTCCCTGAATCGTGTCCCCACCTTCAGGGCGTGCGTTCTCAGACCCTCTTCCTCGATCACGTCCAGTACGGCGAGACCGATGGCGCACGATACGGGGTTTCCGCCGAAGGTGTTGAAGTATTCCATCCCGTTGTCGAACGCGTCCGCGATCGCCCTGGTGGTCAGGACGGCGCCCATCGGGTGGCCATTTCCGATCGGTTTCCCCAGCGTGACGATATCCGGCACCACGCCCTGCGTCTCGTACGCCCACCAGTGCGAACCCACCCGCCCGAAGCCCACCTGCACCTCGTCCGCCACGCAGAGGGCCCCGGCCTCTCGTACGTATGCGAACGCCGCCTCCAGGTATCCGTCCGGAAGGACGACCTGGCCCGCGCAACCCGGGATCGACTCGGCGAAGAACGCGGCCACCGAACGTCCGCCAAGCGCTGCCCCACGGAGCTCTCCGGCCACCGCATCGGCGTATTTCGCTGCGGCCCCAGGATCATCAGCGCGATAGGGC
>JBDHBK010000476.1:0-2452 GCA_039592635.1 Gemmatimonadota bacterium | reverse complement strand
GAGTCACGTTGTGGATGCTCCTCCCCGGGCGCGAGAGCTCCGGCACGAGGTTCCCGAGGGGCTCGAGGCGGTAGTCCAGACCGCCCTGCAGAAGGAGCCGGAGAGGCGCTTTCAGACCGCGGAGGAGATGGCCGGCTCACTCGACCTGGTCTCGGGCGGCTTCGAGGCCATGGCGGCGGAGGCCCTCCGCAAGCTCCTCGGGCCACGCTACCGGTGGCTGCACGGCAAGAGGCTTGCGACGCTGGTCGCGGCAGCGCTGCTGGTCCTCATCGCAGGCGGGATTCTCCTACGAGACGTGCTCCGAAGGCCGATTCTCGTGGGCGCGTATCCGATGTACGCGGTGCTTCCTTATCAGGGCGAAGAGCTGACGGAAGAGGAAAAGCGCCTCTCGCGCGAGGCGGCCACGGAGCTGTACTGGCACCTCGGCGACTGGGAGTCGATATCGCTCGTCAGAACCCCTGCTCTGGAAGGCCCCTCCACACGCGTGGTGCAGGCGGGCTTCGGGGCACCGGAGGCGTCGCTCACGGCTGGTTTCAAGCTACTGGAGACATTGAACGCCAGTCACCTCGTGTACGTGCAGGCGAGGGCCGGAGGTGATTCAGTCGACATAGAGGCCAGCATTCATGTCCGAGAGTCGCGGACAACCGAAGCGTTGCGCGGAGCGGGGCTCAGGACAGAGATCGAGCTCATCTCGGCGGGCCTGGCCCTGCAGATCCTGGGACTGCACGGCGAGGCGGCGGAACTCGATGACCTCGTCCGCCTTTCCCCGTACCACGTGGCACACCAGCAGTACAGAGAAGGAAGGAACGCGCTGCTGGACTGGAGGCTATCCGAGGCGGAAGATCACTTCCGCAGTGCGGTCGAAGAAGACTCGGCGTTCGCCCTTGCTCACTACCAGCTCGCGATGACGATGTACTGGCGCACCGTTCGCGACCCGGAACGCATCCTGATCGGCGAGGCCATTCAGTACCACGTGGGTCGTGCCGACCGGTTCGGAAACGAGGACCGGCTGCGACCCGGCGCGCGCCGTGACCTGGATGCCTTCCGCGCCTTCTGGGCCGGTGACTACGAGACCGCCCGGAACCGATACGCGGCGATTCTCGAGCGGGAGCCGACGAGCCTCGATGCCCTTCTGCTCGCAGGGGCGGTAGAGTTCCAAGACCCGTGGGCCGCAACCGACCCGGAAGGCGAACTCGCGGGTCCGCGCGGCGACTGGGACCGGGCCCGTACCATGTTCGATTCCGCCGTAGTCCTGACTCCACACGTTCAGCTGGCGTGGGGCCAACTGTTCGAGATCGATCGAGAGGTGGCCCGCGTGGCGCTCAAGGGACGGTGCCTCGGCTTCCTGCCTCCGGGTGGGCCGTTGATCCCACCGTACTCGTTCCCGGAGGCAGCGGAGACGGGAGACTACTGTCCGTACGTCGAAGACGGCCTGATCCGCTGGCGTCCCGATTCGATTCCCGCGGCGCTGTACGCGCGTGCAGCCACGGAAGCGTGGCAGATGCGGGACAGGACAGTCGAGCGGCTCGATACCTGGGCGAGAGTCGAACGAGACCAGGCCCGCCCGCACGAGGAGCTCGCCGACTGGATGCTGTGGGAGCGAGCCGTTCGGGGCTGTGGGGCCGATGCCTCGTGGGCCGACTCTTTGCTCGTGGAGGCCCGCAGGCACACGGAAGAGGCGCTCGCGATTCGCCGGGACACGACGCCGGAGGACCTCATTCGGCTCGGAGGGCTACTGCTGGCCAGCGGCGAGGTGTCCCGCGCGATCGAATACACCGACCGTGCCCTTGATGCCCTTGGCGACTGGCAGACCGGGGCCGGGATCGTACCGCCCAAGAGCGCTGCCAACGTCTATCTGGCGGTCGGCGACGGCCACCCGACTGTCGAGATTCTCGAGGCAGCCGAGGACAAATCCACGTGGTCGGTCCCGGACACCACGGTGGAACTGGGCTCGATCTCGGGTGGACCCGTGTGGGGTGTCGTGAACGCCCTCTACGCCCTCGGGATGACGGGAGACGACGAACCGGCAATCTCCCGCCGCTTGCGCACTCTGGAACGGACCTGGGCCGGGCTCGGGTACTCGGAACGCCAGCAAGCCCTCCTGCGCTACTACACGACGTCCATGGTTTCAGCGGCACTGCTCCGCCAGCCTGGGATGTGGGCTGGCTGGTTCGAGGATTGGGATGAGTTCGGCCTCGAGGTCCCTCCCGTCTGGAAGGGGCTCATGGCCGCCGAGCAGTCACCGGACGGGGCACGCGACCAACTCGCGGTCGCGGTCGGGGAGCTGCGAGACCGGCCACCGGGACAACTAAGAGCCGCGCATTACTACATGCCGATTCAGCTTGCGGAGAGAATCGGCGAGGATTCCACGGTGGCGGACCTGGAGGCACTAGCCGCCGGCTGTCCCCTCCGGCTGGACAACGTCGACTTCGGGTGGGGAATGAGGAGGTAC
>JBDHBK010000475.1:0-2453 GCA_039592635.1 Gemmatimonadota bacterium | reverse complement strand
GGAGCCGCGGATGGCCGTCGCCTACCACTTCTTCAACGACTTCGACACGCAGCCGGGAGTCCTGCGCGACATTCGGCGCTCCTACGATGGACCGCTCGCGCTCGCCGTGGACTATATGGTGTTCAACGTCACGAAGGACGAAATCCGGGTGCGGATGGCGGCGGTGGACGAGGACATCTGGCCCATGCCTTCGGCACTCGGGAACATTCCGCCCGATCCGGCGCTCCAGCGGACGGAGTTCTCGCAGATGATGCTCGACGGTCGGGTCGTGCACCGCGACATCCTCGAAGAGATCTACGCCGAGGTCAACGAGATGTACGGGACCGAGATACCGGTGCCGTAGTGAGGATGACGAGCAGCCGGGTGCCGTAATCGCGTTGCAGAGCTGGGATGGAGTGGAGGAGAGCGCGGGCGAGATCTTGTAGCGGGACTTGTGGCGCCTCCTTCACTCCGTCGTCCCAGCCAAGTCGGAAAGCCAGTCTTATCATGAGAGCGTCCCACGCCACTCATGCAGGTGAAAGGTCCGTGCCATGGTCCTGATGACGACCCTCTACATCCTCTTTGTGTGGCTGATCTTCGGCAAATTCAAGCTGCTGCCGTTGAACGGATTCTGGCGGACGGTGGTGCTCGTGATCGGCGTGATCATCGTCAACGTCTTCCTGGCTGGTCTGGGAACCCTGACGCCTCCCAGTGAACAGGCGGTCGTGAGCGGCTTCGTGACGGAGATCGCGCCCCAGGTCAGCGGCCGGGTTACCTCGGTTCCGGTAGACCCGAACGACACGGTCGAGCCGGGGGACACCCTGTTCCGGATCGACCCCCTGCCGTATCAGGCACGGGTTGACCAGCTAACGGCACAGCTCGCCGACACCGAAGCCTCGGTGGCCGGCATGAAGGAGAGTTACGACGCGGCCCGGGAGACGGTGAAGGCCACGCAGGCCCAGCTGGATCTCACGGAGCTGCGACTCCGGCAACAGGAAGAACTGGTGGCGGCGGGAGCCGGCACCCAGTTCCAGCTCGAGCAGTACCAGTCGCAGGTGGACCAGCTCACGGCGCAGCTCAACGCGGCGCAGGCGCAGGAGAACCAGGCATACATCACGCTCACGTCCTCGGTTGGTGACGAGCAGTCGCGGGTCGCGCAGGTGCTCGCGCAGCTCGAGTCGGCCCAGTTCGACCTCGCGAACACGACCGTGGTGGCTCCCGGATACGGCGTCGTGACGATGAACGTGCTGAGGCCAGGCATGTACGTCGGCCCCGCCCGGACCGTGATGGCCTTTGCCTACCTCGAAGACCTGGCGATCGGCGCCGTGTTCTCCCAGAAGGCGCTGGAGTCCACGCGCGTGGGAGACCAGGCCAAGATCACCTTCCCGGCGCTACCCGGCCGGGTGTTCACGGTGGAGGTGATCGGCATCCCGAGCGCGATCGGCGAGGCGCAGTTCTTCGCGTTGGGGCAGATTCCGCGGGTCACGACCCAGATGATGGTGCGCAGCTATCCCATCATCCTGAGCCTCCCCGAGGACTTCCCGCCCGAGCTCCGGCGCATCGGCCTGGCAGCCAACGCCCGGATCTACACCGAGGGTGCGGGAGTCGTCGGGATCGTCGCCACGATCCTGCAGTGGATCCAGACGTCCATGGACTATGTCATCTGAGCGAGGAGCCTAGCGATGTTCATCACGGGACCCGCCTTCATCATACTGCTGCTCCTCGGCCTGCTCGCGATCTGGCTGTACGTGGAGCTGGCCAGTTTGCCGGGCAAGAAAGCGAAGGAGCGGAATCACCCGCAGGCCGAAGCGATCAACGTGCTCGGGTGGATCGGCCCGTTTCTGGCCGGCGCCGGCTGGGCGGTCGCGCTGGTATGGGCCTACACGACCCCGGTCAGCGAGTACGCGCAGCGCACGGCGGATGCGAAGATCGCAGCCGCGGGCGAGTCGACCACGAACACCGAAGGCTGACGGAGGCCCGGAAATGATCAGGCACCTACGGACAGCGCCGCCGGTCCTCCCGTTCCTCGGCCTCCTGCTGCTGGCGGCCGCTTGTCACAAGGGCACGCCCCCCGAGACCGATCCCGCGGACTACGCGCCCGAGTTGACCGAGCAGGTACCGGACCGCTTCTACTCGGACACCACGTCGGCCGGATCCTACGACGGAGGCTGGCTGGCCGACTTCAACGATCCCCGTCTCGAGGCAGTGGTCGCGGAGGCGATGCAGAAGAATTTCAGCCTGCGCTCCGCGGCCGCGAACCTCCAGGTTTCAGCCGCGGTGGCGAAACAGGCCGATCGCCGGCTTGAGCCCATCGTGGCCCTGTCCCTGCCCGCGGGAGCGGGGGACCAGGGAACGGGTACGAGCGCCTCCTTCGGGACGTCCCTCGACATCGTTTGGGAGCCTGATATCTGGGGCGAAATCAGCTCGGGACAGGCCGCCGCGCTGGCTGACTTCCAGGCGGCGCGGGCCACGTT
>JBDHBK010000474.1:0-2742 GCA_039592635.1 Gemmatimonadota bacterium | reverse complement strand
AGTGGGACTCGTAGTCCGGGGCTTCCTCGGTCACCTCCTGGTCCGAGTCTTCCCCGTTCAGATCCGAGAACATGGCATCGATCTCGCCGGGCGCCTGGACGATCTCGACTTCTGACGATGGGGCCGAACCCGTCGCCGGTTGCTCGGGTGTCAGGCGTTCCGGCTGCTGTTGCCTCCGCCGCTCGCGGGCGAGTTCGTCCGCGTCTACCGCCGCGATTCCGGCTCGAGCTTCGGCGTTCCCCGGATCGAGGTCGAGGATGCGCCCGTACACCGTGCGGGCGCTCCTGAAGCCGTTTTGCCGGCGGAGACATGCCGCCAGGTCGAGATACGATGAAATGAGGAGGCCGCGGTCATTCGTCATGATCGCGAACTCGTTCTTCTGGTGGTGAAGAACCACGTCGTCCGGACGCAGACCGAGAAGTCGGTCGACAGCCCGTATGGCGTTGATCGCGTCTCGCTTCTTCTCGAACAACTCGAGGGCCCTGTAGTAGTGTGACTCGGCCTCGTCCATTCGGCCCGCCGCACGGAGGCCTTCAGCCTCACCGAACAGCGCATTCGCATCGTCGTCGGACGGAAGGGCTGCTGCTGCCCGGGGTGATCCCCCCGGTTTCGAGAGCAACGCATCCGTGTCGATAGGACTTTCCAGGTCGCCCAAATCCAGCTCCTCGCCTGCGATGTCGTCCAGCTCCCCGAGAATCTCACCGAGCTCGGCGAGCGCTTCTTTCACCGGATGGGTTTGGCCGTCTGTACCTGCCTCCGCGATCACGGCCCGTGCTTCGTCTGGAAGGCGAGCGAGTATGGTCTGACGGTCCACCTCGCGAATTCCAGGTCTCCGCACGAAGGCACGACCCGCTTCGACCGCGACGTCGCCGCGTTCGTGTGCCGTGAGGGCGTCGAACGCTTCGGCCAATGAAGCCGCCTCGATCGTCTCGGAGGAGATGACCCGCTCCAGGAGATCGAGCGCCTCGGCTTCGACCGCAGCCGGTCCGCCGACCGCCTCTACCAGCTCCCGCACCGCTTCCCTGATCAAACCCATCCGCTCATAGGTCCGCCCGAGATCCAGGTGAGCTTCGTGATCCGCCCGCCCTTCCTCGGTCGCAGCCCGAGCGCGGTGCTGGGCCAGCCGGGCCTGGAACAACATGTCGGCAAGCTCTTCTTCATCAGCCGACTTGGGCTCATCGGACCTCGCCTCGACCGTGTCCCCGATCGCCGGATCGGCGGCAGGGGCCGTGGGCTCGAGCTCTTCCGCTTCGGCGGGGACCCCCAGGTCCAGTGACTGCCCCAACATGAAGTCCTCGGGCGAGGCCAGAGGCAGGACGGGTTCGTCGACCACCGGGGCGTCCGGATTCGCCTCCGCCGAATCCTCGGGCTCACCGCGGACGCGAATGCACTCGCCGAGCAATGCGTGCGCCGATTCCATCAGAGCAGGACTCTGCATGGCCAGTCGGAACTCCGCTATGGCCTCCGAGAACAACTCCATCCCCATGTAGGCGACGCCGAGGTCGTAGTGTACCGCGTGGTCCGTCTCCTCCACGATGTCCCGAACCTGGGAGCGGAACCGGGTTAGAACGGACTCGACGTTGAGGTCGCCCGCAGACTGACTCACGGGCAGGTCGAGAGACACCTCGTCGAACCCGGACTCTGTTTCTGGTGCCTCCGGCATCGACTCTGCCGGCTCGCCGACGACCGGCAGCGGCTCCTCATCGATGTGCAGCGGCTCGTCAGCGAACTGCACTGCCTCGTCCTCGACCTTCAGCGGCTCGTCGAGGACCGTCGCGACCACCGGGTCCGGAGTCGGTGTGGCACGCGGGGGTGGAGGGGCCGTGCGGCCCACTGGATCCGCATCCGGGTCGAGAGAGATGATCTTGTCCCGGATGTCCTGGCCATTGCGACCGGCGGCCACTCTCGCGTCGTACACGAGGCGCAGCTGCGCCACGGCCTGCGCCCCGAGGCCCGCCCCGACGAGCTGCTCGGCGAAGGCCGTCCGCAGGTCTTCGTCTCCGGTCAGGCTTACGAGATCCTGGACGGCCTCCAGAGCCTCGCTCAGACGATCGGTTTCGCGCATCCGTTCGGCGAACCTGAGGAACGCTCCTCTCGCCTCGGCGAGAAGCCCGGTGGACGCGTGCAACCGCGCGAGCCGCCCGTATACTTCGTCGCGGTCTGGAGCGATTCGCAAAATCTTGTTGCAGAGCGCTATAGCAGAGGTATGAAGCCCGTGGGCGGCATACCGGTCCGCTGCCTGTTCGTAGTACTCGACGGCGGCAGCGGTATCGCCCTGTCTGAGGTAGAGGTCTCCGACCCGGTTGTAGACACCGACGTCAGACCCGGATCCGACGGATTGCGCTCTTGTAGAGCTCGATGGCTCGAGCCCAATCGGACCGTTGTTCGGCCCTGCGCGCCTCGTTCTTGAGCTGGTGGTGCCTGGTCATCCGCTGCTGCCCCTCCCTCTTCGCGGAGGCTCTCGTCTCGAGCCCGGATCCGTTGGTCCTCAACGGAACGCACTACATTTTCCCGGGGTCCGCAAGCTTTCTCCACACTTCTGTGGCGTGGCCACCAAAGCGCCGTCGATGCGGTATTCCCGGACGGAGGAGTTCAAGAATCCGGCCACCGCGCCACGAGCCTGTCTAATTCGTCTGCTGTTTGTAGTCGCCCTTGAGCTCCGGGGCGTCCGTGAGGTGCACGCCGACGGAGAAAACGACATTTCCGTTGGGGGATCGAGCGAACTGAAAGGAGGCTCGCCAC
>JBDHBK010000473.1:0-2485 GCA_039592635.1 Gemmatimonadota bacterium | reverse complement strand
TGCCTTCCGCGAAGGACAGACGCCCGGTTTCAGGCTCGGTCGCCTTCAGGATATGCGCGGGAGTCACGAGGAGGACGAGCAGAATCAGACAGGTCACGCGGGACAGGGCTGCCATCGGGCGCCTCCAGGTGGTGCGGGCGGGCTGCTCCGGACTCTTCTGGAGACCGCAAAGCGCGTACCGGCGACCCGGCGAGGCGCGGCCGGGTTCGCACGCCGTAACCCTATACGCAACTGTGCGTTACTGGTCAGGTACGACCGTACTGCCGGCGGATGGAGGAAGGAGTGGGTGACGATCTGACCCGGTAGGTGACGTTCCGATCATCAAGGCCACGGATGAACATCGGGGCGGACCACGCGATGTGGCCCGCCCCGGTTGGAGGTGGAATCCTCGCTGCTGCCAGGCGTCAGCGGCCCGCGAGCGGGGTGTATTCCCTGAGGTCGTAGCCCTCGAACACCTGCCGCGGACGCGCGATTCTCTGGTCGCTGTCCATCAGCATCTCGTTCCACTGGGCCAGCCAACCGGCCGTCCGCGGGATCGCGAACAGGACCGGGAACATGGCCACCGGGAAACCGAGCGCCTGGTAGATGATCCCCGAGTAGAAGTCGACGTTCGGATACAGGTTCCGCTTCACGAAGTACTCGTCTTCGAGAGCGATCCGCTCGAGCTCGATCGCGATGTCGAGCATCGGGTTCGTACCCGTGACCTTGAACACCTCGGGCGCCAGCTCGCGCAGGATCCTCGCGCGCGGATCGTAGTTCTTGTACACGCGGTGGCCGAAACCCATGAGCCGGAAGTCTCCGGCCTTCACGCGAGTGATGTAGTCCGGAATGTTGTCCACGTGGCCGATCTCGCGCAGCATGCGGAGCACCATCTCGTTGGCCCCGCCGTGCAGCGGCCCATACAGTGCGGCAGCCGCGGCTGAAAGTGCGCAATACGGGTCCGAATGCGAGCTGCCCACCGCGCGCATGGCGTTGGCGCTGCAGTTCTGCTCGTGATCCACGTGCAGGATGAACAGGACGTCGAGCACCTTCTCGAGGATCGGATTAGGCTCGTACTTCAGCTCGGTCGTCTTGTACATCATGTTGAGGAAGTTGCCGGTGTAGCTCAGGTCGTTGTCCGGGTAGACGTAGGGCAGCCCCCGGCTATGCCGATAGGCGAATGCCGCGATCGTACCCACCTTTGCCACCAGGCGATGGATCTGCTTCAGGCGGACCTCCGGATCCTCGATGTTCCTCGCTTCCGGATAGAACGTCGAGAGGGCGGCCAGCGAGCTGACGAACATGCCCATCGGATGCGCGTCATGCCGGAAGGCGGCCATCAGCTGCTTCAGGTTCTCGTGCACAAACGTGTGGTGCGTGACCTCGTACACCCAGCGGTCCAGCTCGTCCTTGGTCGGCAGATCCCCGAACAGTGACAGGTACGCCACCTCGAGGTAGTTGCTGTTCTCGGCCAGCTGCTCGATGGTGTAACCGCGATACCTGAGAATCCCCTTCTCTCCATCGATGAAGGTCACCGAGCTCTTGCAGGAGGCCGTGTTCGTGAACCCGGGATCGTAGCACAGCATCCCGAAATCGGTGTCGCTCGCCTTGACCTTGCGAAGCTCCTTCGCCGGAATCGCTGCTCCATACTCCGGGTACGTCCCGTACATGATCGGGAGCTCGTACCGCTTCTCGGTGCGGTTGTCGATGATGGTTAGAGTGTCGGTCATCGGTTGGTCTCCTGTGAGCTCTTTGCCTGCGGGAGCAGTGGCTGATTCTGGCATCGGAACTTCTCCTGGGGGAGTCTGGATTCCCCCCGTGCAGTGATCTCGGTCGGCGCGGCCGCCCGAGGGAAGGTGCGGAGTCGATCGCTGCGTCGGCCGGGGGTCCCACAGGGAACTCACCTGCCAATCTGGAAGGGCCAGCATCGATTCCAAAAAAGCGGTCCAAACAAGGTATTCCCGTGCAAATCCGGGACCACCGGAAGTCAATCCCGCACGGACGCCCACCGCTCCCTCCAGCCCGGATTCCACGACGATCCCTCTCCCGGACCACTCGTCTAACACCTTGACTTCAAACAGGTTCCATGTACTGAGTCGGCGAAGCTGGCGGCCGGGCGCTGACAGCCGGTGCCCGAACCGATTTCGTGGTCTGGCGGACGCTCGCACCATTTGGGACAAAGTGGCGGTCCAGAGCGCTCCCGGTGCCGGACACATTGGCGCACCTTTGCGCTCAGGTGACGGGGCCGGGTGCAGAAAGCGGGGCAGCCCGGCTGGGCCACCCCGCTTTCGTTGGAGGACCGAGTGGACCCGGTCGTGTCAGGCCCTTACGGACCGGTCATGCCAAGCGCTGCCATCTGACCCGCGTCCAGCGGAGTCATCCAGAACTCGAGCACCTGGATCGTATCGGCACCCGCCTTGAGGAAGGTCCAAACCGCATCCACGCCGTCCGGGGAATCCGTCGTCACGAAGTCGAACTTGAGCGACGTCAGGTAATCGAACGGCAT
>JBDHBK010000472.1:0-4354 GCA_039592635.1 Gemmatimonadota bacterium | reverse complement strand
GGTTCGTGGTCGGGGGCACCTTCAGCATTTTCCACCGGGGCGATGAGGCCGGCACCATGCGGCCCCGGCTGAACTACTACCCGAACTCGCAGCAGCCCATCGGCACGCCGGAAGTCCGGTCCACCCTGAAGGAGGACCTCTACCTGACGTTGATGGCCTTCGACCGGGAAGAGGGCAGCCACGCTACGATCCGCGCGATCGTGAACCCGGCCGTCCCCTGGTTGTGGATCGGCGGCATGATCGTGGCGCTCGGGGGCATCCTGGCCGTGATGCCACAGCGCGGCAGCGGCCGTCCGGCGGTGTCGGCGGTCGAGATCGCCCAGGAAGAGGAATCCGCCGGGCTTCCGGAAGAGCCCGCCGCGGTGACCGTCTGATCGCAAACGGACGGATAGAGACGATATGAAGAAGAAACAACTTCGCTGGCTTCTCCCGCTGGCAGCCCTGCCCGTACTGTGGCTGCTGTACTGGGGAATGGGCCGGGATACGTACGTGCTGCCTTCCCCGATGGCGGGCCTGCCGGCGCCGGACTTTGAGCTGGTCACCTTCGAGGGCGATACCGTGCACCTGTCCGACCTCGAGGGAAGGGTCGTGATCCTGAACTTCTGGGCCTCCTGGTGCATTCCGTGCCGACAGGAGCACCCTGTGCTGGTGCAGACGGAGCGCACCTGGGACGATTCCGAGGTAGTGCTTCTGGGTGTCGTCTATCAGGATTCGCGGGCCAACGCCGAGCGCTTCCTGACCGAGTACGGGGGCGAGTGGACTCATGTCCTGGATCCCTCGCAGCGAACGGCCATCGACTACGGAGTTTACGGAGTCCCCGAGTCGTTCTTCATCGGGACGGACGGAACGATTTCCATGAAGAAGGTCGGTCCGGTCACCTGGGACCTGGTCCAATACCAGGTTGACTCGCTGCTGGCGGCACCCCTCACCGCCGCCAGTGCCGCCGGCTCTGGAGGCGCACCGTGACCCGCACTCTCGCCTGGGTGATCGCCCTGCTGGTCGTCTGCGTGGCAGGGCCCGGTGCGGTGTCGGCCCAGGAAGTGGAGCCGGAGGCCGCCACCTCCGCGCCGCAGGCGGCGGAAGAGCCGGCGGAGCAGGCCGACGACGATCGAAGCGCTCTGACGGACCCTGAAGAAGAAGCGCTGGATGCGCTGGCCGCCGAGGTAGCCTCGGGACTCCGCTGCCCGGTGTGCCGCAATCAGTCGATCGTCGAGTCCAACGCAGATCTCTCTCGCGAGATGCACGCCGTGGTGCGTGACAGGCTCGCGGCGGGTGAGACCCCCGCCGAGATAGAGGCCTATTTCGTCAGCCGGTACGGAGAGTGGATCCTCCTCCGGCCGCAGGCGAGGGGCATCAATCTCCTGGTCTACGGGCTGCCACTGGTGGTGCTCGTGCTCGGGTTCTTCCTGGCGCGGAATCGTCTGCGCAAGTGGGCCAGCACCGGGACCGATGGTGCTGTGGCGGACGGGCCCGCCGATCTGGGGGCCGAGGATGAGCAATGGCTGCGCGAGGCGATTCGTGAGAGCTGAGGGTTGACGGAACCTGACGGACATTCAGTGTAGTATTGGGGCTTGCGGGCGAACGGGTGTCGCCCTCGTGTGAGAAGCGCCGTTGTACAGCAAGAGATTCGGAGCCTATGAACGCTGCCGCTAGAAAGCAGATCTTCTTCGACGCGCGAGCGCTCGATTCGTTCGACCAGTACCTGCAGGATGTCGAGCGTTATCCGCTCATCGAAGATCCCATGGAAGAACGAGAGATCGCGCGCCGGGCGCGTGCAGGTGACCGTGCCGCGGCGGAGCGGCTGGTTACGGCCAACCTGCGATTCGTGATCTCGTACGTGAAGAAATACCAGGGACGGGAACGAGGGCCTTCTCAAGGCCGTGAAGAAGTTCGATCCCGACAAGGGCGTGAAGTTCATCTCCTACGCCGTGTGGTGGATTCGACAGACCGTGCTGCAGGCGCTGGCCGAGCAGACACGTTCCGTGCGCATTCCGCTGAACCAGAATTCGAATCTGGTCAAGCTGTCGCGGACCGAAACCGCTCTCACGCAGAAGCTCGGCCGATCACCGACCGACCGCGAGATCGCGGAGGAGATGAAAGAGCCCGTCGAGACGGTACGCGCGCTGCGCCGCGTGGCCTCCGCCGAGCTCAGCCTCGACGCGCCGCTCGACAAGTCGGATCGTGACAGCGCTTCGTTCGGAGAGCGCTTCTCGGGCGCCGACGAGGGGGACATCGAAATCGACGTCGAGGCCCAGGCCCGGCGCGAGTTCCTGGAGAAGATGTTCGAGAGCTACCTCACCGAGCGGGAGAGGAAGATCCTCGTCCTGTATTACGGACTGGACGACGGCGAGGAGATGACGCTCGAGCAGATCGGCGAACTCCTGGGCGTCACCCGGGAACGTATCCGGCAGATTCGTAACCGGGCGTTCGACAAACTTCGAGGATCGGAGCATGGCGACGCGCTGGAAGGATTCTGGCGGGCCAGCGCCTGATCGCCGGCAAGGATAGTCCTGCGAAACAACGAAGAAGGGGCGGCCAGTTGGCCGCCCCTTCTCTCATCCGCCTGGCTGGGCCTGTGGCCCGCGCAGCGTTCTCCACGGCTGGGCCAATACGAAAATCAACACCGTCAGGATGGCGCTAATCACGCACCACATGCACACCGCGTGCAGCACGAACAGCTCGATGCCGATCATGTAGGCGGAGAACAGGAAGCCGCCCGTGACCGCCAGGGCGAGCAGGATGTCGAGCCAGCGCTTTCCGTATGCCGGACCGAGACCCAGGAACGCCAGCACCAGCACACCCGCGTACCACAGGGTACCCCATAACGGAACCGGCTGCCCCAGGAAACGCGCGTACTTCGAGGCCTGCACCGTCTCGCAGGAGCCCACGCCGCACAGCATGGCCCCGTAGAAGCCCAGGTGATACAGCAGCAGGTAGACGGCTACGAACAGGCCGATCAGTCCGACCAGGACGATACCCCGCATGCGCGTGTCGTAGGACATCAGGACGCCCTCGTCAGGCTACTCGCCGCCCGTTGCGGCTGCCTTGATCAGCTCTTCCAGCGCTCCGTACCCGTAGTCTCCCGGGATCGCAAATCGCTGGCCATTGACGAAGATGCTCGGTGTGCCATCGATGCCGAGTGACTCCCCAAATGCCCTCGTCGCCTGCACTTCGGTCACGGTTTCCTGTCCGTCCACACAGGTCTTGAAGGCATCGGCGTCGAGGCCGAGATCCCGGGCGTAGTCCACGAACTTCCGGTTGGGGTTCCCCCCCTGAGCCCAGCTTTCCACGCGAGCGAGAAGGAGGTCCTTCATCTCGTAGTACCTGCCCTGGCGGCTCGCGCACTTCGCCGCGATCGCCGGGGCCCACGATTCCGGCCGCAAGGGAAAATCGAAGGAGATCCACTTAAGAGAACCTGAATTCGCGTAGTTCTGCCGGAGCAGTTTGCCGCTCATGGCGTTGAACGTCCGGCAGTGGGGGCAGAGAAAATCAGAAAACTCCCATATCACCGTGGGCGCGTCATCTGCTCCCACGGGCGCACCCGCGGACATGTCCGCTGCTCCGTCCCCTCCCGCCAGCGAGATGGGCGTCAGCTCCGGGGCCTCGTCGGACCCGCCCGCGTTATACAAGAGAAAACCTCCTACGACTACCACGGCGGCGATCAGGATGTAGAAACCCTTGCCGCCCTTAGCTTTTGCCTTGGCCAAGACTCACTCCTTGTCGAGCACCGACTGTGACGACTATGATCGGCTCCGGTCATTGACGCCGGAAAACCGCAACCTCGGCCGCACAAGATAACACGGCCGGCGTTTCGCGCGACCTCCGAACGACACATGGGCCGCATGCACGGGAACGAACCATCTGCTCGTGGGTGAAACGCGGTGTAGACGAGTGCTGAAGACTGACAAATTCCCACCAGGACCGGTTTATTGATGGTGTTTTCAATATCGAGTCGCGTCGCTCCAGTTCTGTGCGGCGCCCTGATTCTGGCAGCAGCCGCGTGCGGAGACTCGGATGACGGTGGCACTACCGATCCCGGAGCCCGCGGCGATTTCGCCGTCGTAACGGTCACGTCGGGCGTGGAGTTCGACGCCGACCGGTACGAGATCCGGGTCAACGACATCTTCGCGTCGCTCATCGGTGTCAACGACAGCGTGATTTTCACCAGCCGCGCCGTCGACACCTACACGGTCGAGCTGGCCGAGGTCGCGACCAACTGCGCCGTGAGCGGCGACAATCCCCGGCCCGTCCAGGTAACTGCCGACACCCAGACCGCTACCACCTTCGAGGTGACCTGTTTCGCCACAGCGGGCGTTCTACAGGTGGTGACGGCCACGAGCGGAGAGAACCCGGA
>JBDHBK010000471.1:0-2506 GCA_039592635.1 Gemmatimonadota bacterium | reverse complement strand
ACGTCTTCGACCGACTCACGGCAGAGGTGCCGTTCGACTTCGTTCTGGGCTCCGTGCACATCGTGGACGGGTTCAACGTCTCGGGGGGACCCGGGAAGGATCGGTTCTTCGAGGGCCGCTCACAGGAAGCCGCGTATGGCACGTACTTCAGGGAACTGGACGAAATGCTGGCGTGGGGCGGGTTCGACGTCGTTTCGCACTTCGACCTCGTGAAGCGATTCGGCCACGGTCACTATGGCGACTACGAGCCCGAGCGATTCAGATCCTCCATACAGCCGGTTCTCGAGACCATGGCGGACCGGGGAATAGGCATCGAAATCAACACCTCGGGCGTGTTCGGACCGGGCACGCCTTACCCGGCGAGACCGATCCTCGAGTGGGCCCGGGAAGCGGGGGTGCCGACCCTCACGATCGGGACGGACTCCCACGACCCGGACGTGTTCGCGCACGGGCTCCCGGAAGGCATAGAGCTGGCCGAGCGAGCCGGGTGGTCGGAGCTGACAGTCTACGAGGGGAGACAGCCGGCGCTTCGGGTCCCCATCGCCAGGGCGATGGCCTGGGCGAGTGACTTTCGATCCGGAAGGCGTTCGGCGGAGGTTCCGGAGTGAGCCGCCGAGGAGAGGCCGTGCGCGAGACACGGGAAACCTCCGTCCGTGTCGCCGTGGACCTCGACGGCACGGGGAAGGCATCGATCTCGACGGGCGTCGGTTTCCTGGACCACATGCTCGAGCTCCTTGCGGGCCACTCCCTGTTGGACCTCGACGTCCAGGCGAGCGGGGACCTCAACGTCGACGAGCATCACACCGTGGAGGACGTGGGCATCACGCTGGGATTGGCGCTGTCCGAGGCTCTCGGCGAGCGCCGCGGAATCCGCAGGTACGGATTCCTGCTTCCGATGGACGAGGCACTGGCGCGCGTGGCCCTCGATCTGGGCGGGCGCCCGTTCGTCGTGTTCGAGGCGGAGTTCAGCCGCGAGAAGGTTGGAGACCTCTCCACGGAACTCGTGGAAGACTTCGTGCGCGGTCTCGCCCAGCACCTCGGCGCCAATATCCACGTCCGCGTGGAATACGGACGCAACGACCACCACAAGATCGAGGCGATCTTCAAGGCCCTGGGACGGGCGCTCAGGGCGGCGATCGAGCAGGACCCCAGGCTCGAGGACCGGGTGCCGTCCACGAAGGGGGTCCTGTGATCGCGCTCGTCGACTACGGGGCCGGCAACCTGCGAAGCGTGGAGTTCGCCCTGGAGCATCTGGGGGTTCCCTTCCGCCGGGCCCGCGATCCGGTGGCGCTGCTGGGAGCCGAAGCCATCATTCTTCCGGGGGTCGGCGCCGCCGCGAGCGCCATGCGCGAGCTCGAAGGTCGAGGGCTGGCTGGCGCGCTGCGTGAGACGTCTCTTCCGGTTCTCGGCGTCTGCCTCGGTCTCCAGCTGTTCACGGATCGCTCGGAAGAGGGCGACTCTCCGGTGGACTGCCTGGGTCTGGTTCCGGGAGAGACGAAGCGATTCGGCGGGGGAAACCGGGACTTCCCGCTCCCGTTGCCCCACATCGGATGGAACGAGACGGTCCTGTCCGAAGATCCGCTCTTCGAGGGCCTGCCGGAGCGCGAGCACTTCTACTACCTCCACTCGTACCGTGCGGCGGTCCCGGCTGACCGCGTGATCGCCGAGGCCGAGTATGGCGAGCCGTTTCCCGCCGCGGTGCGGAACGGGCGCCGGGTGGCGGTCCAGTTTCACCCCGAGAAGTCAGGCGCGGCCGGCCTGCGCATTCTGGCCAATTTCTGCGGCCCGGAGGTCGCCGCATGATCGTGTACCCGGCTATCGACTTGCTCGACGGGACTTGTGTTCGCCTGTACCAGGGCGACTACGACGCCGTGACGCGCTTCTCCGACGATCCGCTGCAGGTCGCCCGGGCATTCGCAGCGCAGGGAGCCCAGGCCCTTCACGTGGTGGACCTGGAAGGGGCGCGAAGCGGGGCTCCGACGCATGCGGAGCTGGTGCTGAGCATCGCCTCGGAATGCGGCCTCCCGGTGCAGGTCGGCGGCGGCATTCGCACTCTCGAACAGGCCGTGACCTACCTCGACGGGGGCGTGCACCGGGTGCTGATCGGGACGGCGGCAGTCTCGGACCCGGCATGGCTCGCGGATGCCGTCCGCCAATACGGCGTCGATCGCGTAGCCGTTGCGCTGGATGTGCGGGACGGAGAGGTCGTCACCGACGGCTGGCTGAGCGGATCGGGGCGCTCGGCCGACGCGGTCACGGCCTCTCTGCGCTCCCTGCGTATCGAGACCCTCCTGTACACCGACACGCGCCGGGACGGGACCCTCACATCGGTCGACGCGGAGGGCAGCCGGCGGCTGGTGGCAGCGGGATTCAGGGTCATCGCAGCCGGGGGGGTAAGCTCTACGGCCGACATTCGGGCGCTGCGGCGGGTGGGCGCCGCGGGGGCGGTGGTTGGTAGTGCCCTCTACCGCGGACGGATGACGCTTCCCGAGGCCCTGGAGGCCGC
>JBDHBK010000470.1:0-2507 GCA_039592635.1 Gemmatimonadota bacterium | reverse complement strand
GCAGCCTCCCGGTGAATCCCGGCCCCGATACCCAGAAATACCGTTTCGAAGCCGTGATCGAACAGATCCTCGACGGTGCAGTCCCTTCCGACGAAGGTATCGGTGACGAAACTGACTCCCAGGCCTTCCAGCCAGTCGACCAGCCCGTCGACCAGGCCATGCGACATCTTGAAGGTGGGGATGCCGTACCTGAGAATCCCGCCCGGCGCGGGCCAGGCGTCGTAGACGGTCACCGAATGCCCGCGCATGGCCAGGATCTCGGCGACGGTGAGGCCGGCCGGTCCGGCCCCGACTACCGCGGCGCGATGCCCGGTATTCGCGGGAAGGTGCGGTCGCGTCCGGGGCGCGCGGTCTGCCACGAACGCCTCGAGACGGCCGATCGGGACGGGAGCGCGACCCTGTTTCGTATACGGGCAGACTCCTTCGCACAGCTCCGACTGCGGGCACACGCGCCCACAGATCTCGGGCATGGTGCTGCTGGATCGGAACATCGAGGCGGCGGCCGCCACGTCGCCGTGCTCGAGGAGCCACAGGGCATACGGGATGTCGTTGCCGAGCGGACAGGCCTTCACGCACGGCGCCGCCGGACACTGAATGCAGCGCTCGGCTTCCGCCCGTGCCGTATCGAGGTCCCAATCGGTGTACGCCTCCCGGAAGTCACGAGCCCTCTCGACCGCGTCCCGCGTCGGCAGATCGGCCTCCGGGAGGGCGAGCCGCCGCTTTCGGTCGACAGCCTTGGAGTTCGGTCTGTCGATCATTCGGGACCGCTCGTCTCGGGCACTCTCCACACCGTGTCGATCACCGTTCCGTCGACCCACTTGATGACGGCTACGGGCTCGTCGCCCAGGGCAGGCTTCGTCGGCGCGCCGCCCACGAGCCGCTCCACTTCGGCCTTGATTTCCTCGATCGGTCGGATGGGAAGATCGGATCCCTCGAGAGCGGCGAGCAGATCCTGGCGTCGCGGGTTCACGGCGATTCCACGCTCAGTGACGATCACGTCCACCAGCTCGCCGGGTCCGGTCAGGGTCGTGACCTCGTCCACGATCACTGGAATCCTGTCCCTGAACGAGGGCACCGCCAGAATCGTGCACCCCGAGAACAGACAGTTCTGCCACCCGCCGATTCCGTGCAGGAGCATCCCGTCCGAATGGGTGACCACGTTGGCGTTGAACTCCACGTCGACCTCGGTCGCGCCCAGGACCACCGCGTCCACCATCGAAGCGAAGTTGCCCTTGCCATGATAGTTGTACGAGGTGAAGGGCGAGGTGGCGACGTGCCGCGGATCTTCTCCGATCGACTGAACGCCGGCCAGGTCGAACGTCTGGCCATCCAGGATGTAGTCCGTCAGGCCCTCGTTCAGGAGGTCGACCAGGTAGCTCGACGATCCTCCACGGACGAAACGAGCCTTCACACCCGAGTCGAGCATCATCTGGCGGATGTAGCCGACGAAAGCCAGAGCGATTCCCCCGGCCCCCGCCTGGAACGAGAAACCGTCCTTCATGATCCCGGCATCCCGCACGAAGCGGGCGACGTACTCGGCAATGAGCAGACGATCCGGACTTCTGGTAACTACCGTGGTCCCGGAGACGATCTTCTTCGGGTCACCGATCGAGTCCACCTCGACCACGCAGTCCACATTGTTGCCCTGGATCTGCCACGGGATGCAGGGGAAGGGCACCAGGTTGTCGGTGACCACGATCACGCGATCGGCGTAGATCGAGTCCGCGAGGGCGAAGCCCAGCGAGCCGCAGGCGGAGGGGCCGTGGGAGCCATCCGCGTTTCCGAACGGATCTGCCGTGGGGGCCGCGATGACCGCGATGTCGATGTGAACCTCGCCATCCTGGATCGCCTGCCAGCGCCCTCCGTGTGACCGGAGAACACCCAGCCCACGCATGTGGCCGTGCGAGCAGTATGCTCCGAGGGGACCGTTCATCGACCCCTCGATGTGGTGAACCACGCCCTGCTCCATGAGGTCCACGACCGGCTCATGGCAGGGGAATGAGGCGCTCGGAAGCCACATCAGGTCCCTGGCACCCAATTCCGCGGCCGCCTGCAGGACCGCCAGCGCCACCCGGTCGCCGTTCCGGAGGTGGTGGTGTGTGGATATCGTCATCCCGTCGCGAAGACCACACTGCTCGAGCGCCGTCTTCAGGTCCGAAACCCGCTTGTCTCCGTCGTCCGGGTAGTCGGCGGCCGAGCGAATCGGTGGACCGTGTTTCAGGCCTTCGGGCGCGGGGTCTCCGACCCCGGCGAACGGCCGCGCCGGGGCTCCGTTGACCTGGATGGGTACGCGGCGGCCCGCCGAATTCACCACGAATTCCACTCGGTCGTCCCTGCTCGTGCTCATGAGCCTGCCTCCTCGATCAGCCCGGCCCGCCTGGCAACATCTACCAGCCGCTGCGCTCGAAGTACGACCGGCGGGTCCACCATGCGGGTTCCGAGGCTGACCACGCCCAGGCCCCTGGTCTCCGCTTCTTCGAAGGCGGCCACGATCCGCCGGGCCTTCT
>JBDHBK010000469.1:0-2509 GCA_039592635.1 Gemmatimonadota bacterium | reverse complement strand
AGCGCTTCGACATCGAGTCCGGGCAGGGCAAGGAGCACGTCGAGGGGTTCCTGCCGGACGCCCTGCCCGTGGTGCAGGTGGCAGGGAGCGTCGTAACCCACCCGTCCCTCGAGGATCGGCAAGTGATCGGAGGCCATGCGGGACGGATCTGCTCTACCCATTTCCGCGGCCAGGATCTCGGTAACATCGCGGACCCTCAGGGCGAGCGCTTCGGCCCGCCCCCGCCACTCCGGTTCGTCGGCGAACCACGCCGGGTAGTCCCTGAGCCCCGCTCCACAACCTGCCGAGTTCGTGATGATCCAGTCGCAATCCGTGCGCTCGAACGCCTCGATGTTTCGCCGGGCCTGCGCGCGGGCCTCGTCGAGGAGCCCCGCGTGCGCGTGGAGGGCTCCACAGCAAACCTGCTCGGGAGCCTCGATCTCACAGAGGCCGATCGCGGCCAGTGTGCGCCTCGTCGCAGCGTGTACGTGCGCGAAGAGACCGTCCATTACGCATCCGCTGAGGAGAGCGTACGTGGCGACATCGCCCTCGGTCGCCCGCGTACCTTCGACCGCGTTCTTCGCGATCGATACGCCCGGGCCGTGTCCGAATGCGGGCCGCGTCGCCGCGAGCAGGCAAAGGGCCTGTCCGACCTTCCCCGGGAGTGTCCGGCCCAGCGCACGGGCGATGCCCACGGAGCGAAGGAGACGGGCCGTTGCATAAGTGAACTTCGCGACGGCCGGGTTCGTGAGGGCCGAAAGGAACCATCGTTCCCGCCGCCGTGCCATCGGGCGAGACGGTATCCGGGTCCGGGCCCGCTCCAGGAGTTGTCCGTAGGGTACCCCGGCGGGGCACGCGGACTCACATGCCCTGCACCCCAGGCAGCGTCCGAGGTGAACCGAGAACGCCCCGGCCGGATCGACACGCCCGTCAGCTTCCGCCCGCATCAGATACAGGCGTCCCCGCGGCGAATCGTTCTCCTCCCGGAGAATATCCCAGGTGGGGCACACCGGGACGCAGAAACCGCAGTGCACGCATGCGGAGAGCAGCTCGTCCGAAATGCTCGTTCGCAGTCCGGACTTAACCGGACTGGCGTCGACGGCGGTGCTCTCGGGCACGGCTACTCGGCCGGCTGAGGCGGCGAGGGGTCGGAGGAGGAATGATCGTGAATGATCTTCCACCCGCCGCTCGCGTGCCGCAGGACGAGAGTGAAGGGACCCGAACCCGTGACCGTGTCGCCCTGGTACAGGATCCAGCGTGCGGTGGCGATCGCCTCGACCGCAGCCAGGCGCCGCACCCTGATGTCGTCGAACCGGAGACTGTCGCGCGAGGCCCCGGGCTCGAACAGCGGCGCATACTCGGCCCGTATCGACTCATATCCGCTCAGCAGACCCGAGCTGCCGATGTACGTCGTGTTCGTGGACTCCAGGTAGTCGTCCATGAAGCCGGCGAGTTCACCTCGGTTCCACGCACCCGCTGATTCCTCGAGCATCCTGACCACGGACCCCTGGACGTCGGCGTCTCCCTCGTCCTCGATTTCGATCGTGCATGCAGCCAGAAACAGCACCGCCAGCCCGCACCCCACCAGCTTCAGCGATTCCAACCCGATCATGGTGACTCCTGCGCCAGGTGCGCTACGAAGTGAGCCACCGATCGACTCACCGCCTCCTCCAGCCTCGAATTCGTGCCGGGAAATGGGTGCGAAGCGTCCATCGTGTGACTCGCTCCTTCGATGATGGCGAGTTCGGCGGTCGCCGCGGCTGCGTGCAGCGAATGCGCTTCGGCGACAGGGACGGCTTCGTCCGCCGTTCCGTGCACGATCAGGAGAGTGGGGCCCAGGCGACCGGCAGCCGTTTCCATGTCCAGGGCGCCGCGGTTGGCGCGGAGGTCGTCGAGGACATCCCTGCGAAGCGGCAGCCGTTGGCCGGTGCGCGCGTTCAGGACCTCCATCACGTCACCGTCCCCGAGCGACTCTGCGAACCATGCCTCGTAGCGGAACACAGAGCCAATACCTGCCCAAGTCACCACAGCCCTCACTTCCGGGCGCACGGCGCCTACCAGGATAGCCGCAGCCGCGCCCCGGCTGTGTCCAAGCACGCCCACCGAGTCCGGCGGGGCAACTCGGACTTCCCCCAGGCGGCCTGCGCGGAGGCTGTCCAGTATCGCCTCGAGGTCCGTCACTTCCCGCGAAAACGTGTTGTGGGCAAATCCCTCGAGGTCCGTGAAGCTCTCCATGTCCGGGCCGATGCCCGAGCCCGAAAAATTGAACGACACCACGGTGGCGTCGGCGCGTGTCGCGAGGTTCTCGGCGAGGAAGGGGAAGAACCCCCAGTCCTTGAATCCCTTGAAGCCGTGGCAAACGATGATCAGACGCTTCGTCCCTCCGCCTGGAGGGGAAGAGGCACCCCCCGGGAAACGGATGTCCCCTCGAAGGAGGCCTCCGGCCACGGGGACCTCGAACGGAACACGGATAAGTTGTGGCGCCGGCAGGTCCTCAGGCGACATGATCGGCAACGTTGATTCCGTATCG
>JBDHBK010000468.1:0-4557 GCA_039592635.1 Gemmatimonadota bacterium | reverse complement strand
GTACTCTCGCATGAAGACCGGATCTCGCGCGGCCTCCGCCAGCCGGTCGGCGTCCACTCGCCGCAGCAGGTCGACCGCGTTCTTTCCGGTCAGAGCCCACAGGGTCGGGTCGAGTCGCCGAAACAGCCCGCGCGCGTCCTGGTGCCAGGTCCACCAGAGGTTGTTCGCCAGACCTTCGAGTCCCGCGATCCGTTCCGGAAGCACCATTTCAGCCGATTCGTTCATTCACCCGTTGCCGTCGATCGTTTCACCGTGTCAGAGACCCTGTGAACAGCGGTCCCTCGACGCACGAACCGGTGGAAGGCGCTGATGGGTCGCCTCCTCACCGGGTCATCGAATTCGAAGGTGCCTATGCTAGATGCGTGCCGCGATCTTGTCGAGGAGTACCGCGTTGCTGGAGGTCCTCTTCATGATTCCCAGGACTTCGCCCATGGCCTCCACTTCGGAGTGATCGCTCAGCTCTCGCCGCATGGCGTGCGAGGCCGTAAGTGCGGCGTCCGACAGGAGCAGCTCCTCCCGGCGCGTGGCGCTGGCATTGAGATCGATCGCGGGAAACGTGCGCCGGTCCGCGAGCTCGCGGCTCAGAACCAGTTCGCTGTTTCCAGTGCCCTTGAACTCCTCGAAGATCACCTGGTCCATGCGGGAGCCGGTGTCCACCAGAGCCGTGGCGATGATCGTCAACGATCCTCCACCCTCCGCCGGATCGATGTAGCGGGCACTTCCGAGGAAACGCTTCGGCTTGTCCAACGAGCCGGCATCGAGTCCCCCGGACAGCGTCCGTCCGGTCCCGTCCTCGACCATGTTGTAGGCCCGCGCAAGGCGGGTAATCGAGTCGAGGATGATCACGACATCCTGGCCCATTTCCGCCCTGCGACGGGCACGCTCCAGGGTGATTTCCGCGACCTGCACGTGCCGGTCAGGCGGATAGTCGAAGCTCGAGGCCACCACTTCGCCGTAGCCGCACGCTTCCATTTCGGTCACCTCTTCGGGACGCTCGTCCACCAGGAGGATGAAGACCGAAGACTCCGGGTAGTTCTTGACGATGCCCTCGGCGATCGCCTGCAGGACCATCGTCTTCCCGGCCTTGGAAGGTGCGACGATCATCGCACGCTGCCCTTTGCCCAGCGGGCAGAACAGATCGATGATCCGGTTGGTGGGGTCAGGCTCACCGCGCCGGGTGAGGCCGCATTCCAGCTTCAGCTGCTCTTTCGGGTGCTGCGCCGATAGTCTCCTGAAGTCGCGGCGATTGCCCAGTTGTTCGACCGGCACACCGTTTACGGAGAACACGCGCTTGAGGGGAGGACTCTTGCCGCTTCCCGGCGGGTTTCCGACCTCTCCTTCGATCTCGTCGCCCGACCGCAGCTTGTGTTTGTGGATCAGGCGTTGCCCGACGTAAATGTCTTCGTCACTGGGCGTATAGCTCATGTGCTTCCGCCGGATGAACCCCGACTTTCCGCCGAGGACTTCGAGCACCCCGAGGGTTCCTTCGTTCGTCACTTCAATTCCGTTCTTTTTGCTGATCGACCTGCGAAGATGCTCGCCGGTCAAGGAAAACAAGACACCCTGAGCGTCCGCCGTTGCGACCATGAGGGTCGAAACAGAAGCAGCATGGGGCTACCATAGAACCCGACGGACCTGAGGGGGATCCCCGGCGGAGCCGCGGGTCGGCTCGATCGTCGACCGCCTCCCGGCGGATCGTGCCTCGATCGAGGCATTAATCATACCACTCTCACGCCCGGAATCAACCTCGCGTCAATTCCGGGGGTCCGCGAACGGTTCGATCCGAGTTCTCCGCCGCATCGAAATTTCCTAGAACAGAAGACGGTACGTGAGGCGGATGTCACGTCCGGGCAGGGGTGCGATGTCCTTGAGCAGGGACACGTGGTTCCTCGCCTCCCGGTCCGTGAGATTGGTGCCTCGCAGGGTGACCTCGTGGACCAGCCTGCCGGTGAAGAACGCGTAACTGACGGACGCGTTGAGAAAGGTGTAGCCCGGAGTCGGGGTCTCGAACGCGGCCACCCGCGTCTGCTCTTCGGTGCGGCGTACATCGACCGCCGCTCGCCAACGATCGACCTCCCACAGCGCCCCGCCACCCCATCGGAGCGGCGGAATGAACGGCAGGGGCTCGCCGGTTTGCGTGGCCTCGGCTCGCACGTAGTCGCTGAATCCGGTGAGAGCCAGGTGGTTACCCGGACGGTGCAGGATCGAAACCTTGAGGCTCAACTCGAAACCGTAGAACCTGGCGTCATCCTGTTCGTACTCGGCGACCGTCAGTCCATCTGCAGTGGAATCGGTCGGCACGAGGACTATGAAGTCGTCGAACGAATTCACGTAGCCGGCCAGCTGCCCGGTGACCGGACCTTCCGTCACGATAAGCGCCGCGTCGAAGCTGCGCCCGATCTCGTTCACCAGGTCGGGATTTCCCACCTCGTACAGGCGGGTCGCGGCGTGCGGCCCGTCAGAGTAGAGCTCTAGCCGCCGTCAGCGTCACCGACTCCGACGCGGACCAGTTGACCCCCAGTGAACCCGAGAATCCGTCGCTGCTCCGGCTGCGACCGTCGATCACGTCGTGGTCGTTTCCCTCCCAGCGCGCGCCGACCCCGAACTTGAAGTTGCTGACCGCAACCTCTTCGTACAGGAACAGGGCCAGCGCGCCGGTCTTCGTGTCCGGCAGGAACGCCTCCAACCCCTGCGCCCGAACCTCCCTCTTGCCGTACTGGGCGCCGAGGGTGCCCGTTACCGGTCCCAGCGGGGCATGCGTCGCCTCCAGTCGGCCGTCGAATTCGTTGTTGTCGAACCGGGTACCGACCTCGTCTCCTTCGAGTTCCTGGTGGTTGTAGTCGGCGTAGCCCGCGCGGAGCTTCGCGGCACGGACCAGGCTTCCACCGAAGTTCCAGGCGCCCTCGACATCGAGCCGCGTCTGGTCCAGGTCGATTTCGACCCCGTGCTCGTCTTCGTCTTCCGGGACCGTAGGTTCCTCGTCTTCGTGCTCGTGGCCCGGGACACCGTACTTCGTGCCATAGCCGGTTACTGCGGCCCCGAGGTACCCGGCAGAGCCCACCCACGAGGCACCAAGGGATCCGGTCCGGGTCTCCAGGGCACTGTTCGGCAGGAATCCGAGGTCCTCGTGCTCCTCCCCGGGCTCCTGGGCCGGCGGGGCCACCGCCGGACCGGGGATTCGATAGTCATCCGTATTCCGGATCAGGCCGCTGGCGTGCCAGCCCACGGAGCCGACCGTGCCGTTGAGCGAGGCGCCGCCGTTCAGTTCATCGCTGACCGTAGCGCCCTGCACCTGGGCGTGCCCGGTTAAGGCGTGGATGGACTTTTCCCGGGGGATTCGAGGATCGATCATGTTGACGGCTCCGCCGATCGCCGAGCTGCCATATAGGAGCGTCGATGGGCCCCGAATGATTTCGATCTGCCCGGCCAGCATCGGCTCGACCGCCACGGCGTGGTCGGGTCCGCTGGCCGATACGTCGCCGCTGCTCACACCAGACTCGAGTACCCGGACCCGGTCTCCCTGCAGACCGCGGATCACGGGACGGCTCGATCCCGGACCGTAGTACGTGGAGGTGACGCCCGGCTGTTCTGCCAGCGTCTCACCGATCGAGTTGCGACCCTTCTCGACCAGCTCACGGCCGACGAGGACGTCCGTCGCCTGGTAGAGTTCGGTCTGGGTGCGGGCTTCCGGACCGACGCTGGCAATGATCGGTTCGGCATGAAAGACGGGCTCGAGCTGAATGGCGAGGTCGAGTCGAGCGCCCGCCGCGACCGTGATTCGCTCCACGGCTCGACCGAAGCGAGGACTGTAGATTTCGAGGACGTACGTGCCGGCCGGGACCTCGACCCTGAATCGGCCATCTTCGTCCGCGTCCACGTGGCGACCGAGTCCCACGACCCGGACTTCAGCGCCGATCGCGGGATCGCCTGATGGCGCGACGACACGGCCCTCGACCGCGCCTGTGGCCTGTTGCGCTGCCGCCGTTCGGGACGTCACGAGCGTGAGGAGCGCCATCATGAGCAGCGCCGCAGTCAGCCTTGACGCGATGCAAAAACGCAGCCTTGACGCGATGCAAAAACGACTACTTGTGGGAACCATCAAACCTCCGAGCTATTCCGGTCAGGAGCGTGGGACGCAACAGCATGCCGTCCGCACACCGCTACCAATTCTTGGAAGAGCTCAGGAAGGGGGCGATCGGGCTCGTTCGGTCGCTGCCGTGTCGCGACCCGGCAGAGCATCCGCCGCAGCCGGCTCGGCGCAGGCGACTTCCGGATTCACCGCTACGGAAGATAGCGATTGGACGGAGGCGCTCGCCGCCGTTCCTGCTACCAGGCAGATCGTGCAGGTCGAAACACCGGTCTCGCCGTGCGAGTGCGAGTGGGCCGAGGCGACGCCGTAACCCACGAGAAGGAGAACGACGAGGAGGAACCGCAGGGCCTGATGTAAGTCAGAACGCGGCTTGCCGCTGACGTCCGGGGCTACCCGCCGTGGCGAGCACCCCGAGTGCGCTGTACTGTCGGCGACGAGTGTCAACGCTCGTTCGCTCCTTGAGCCGA
>JBDHBK010000467.1:0-2511 GCA_039592635.1 Gemmatimonadota bacterium | reverse complement strand
GGCTCCGCCTGCCGGCTCGAGCATCCCACCAGAAGAGTCACCAGCAGAAGCGACGTCACTTTCCTCATCCGACCTCCATGATCCGTGTCATCTGCGTCACGCTTCGTCCGTTCCCTCGAAGGGGCGGGCGAGCAGGCGATTCGTCGCGAGGAGAACCGCGATCACTACACCGCCCTGCAGCAGGACGGTTCCCACGTTGAAGCTCGAGAACGGAGTAAGCGTCGCTGCCAGGTTGTCGATATCCAGGGCCTGGCTCAACCACCAGAGCATCAGGACGATCGCCTCCAGGGCCACGAATACCATCACGGCACACCACCAACGACCGATCACGATGTCGCTCCCCTCCCGGTTCACCAGGTGAGTACGGAAGCTGTCCACGCCGTACCGCAGAACGCCGACTGCGAAGAAAAGGCCCGAGAGCATGAGCCCTACGCTCCACACCCAGTCCTGGTTGCGAAAGAACTCCATCGAAAGTGCTGACGGTACGCCGAACAGGAAGCCCGCGACGGCCACGATCTGGATCGCCCGGCGGCGACTCAACCCGAAATCGATCAGTACTCGCGACGCCAGTTCGATCATGGAAATGAGACTGCTCCATGCCGCGAACACCAGCGCCAGGAAGAACAGGATCATGAACAGGTTGCCGGCCGGCATGCGGGCGAACAGTTGTGGGACCCAGATGAAGGTCAGTCCCTCGTTTCCCGCTCCCACGATCGTGTCCGCGGCCTCGGGCATGATGGCGAACGCTGTGCACAGCACCATGATACCGGCAAGCAGGGACACCGAGTTGTTTCCGAAGCCGAGCACGAAGGCGTTAAGGGTCGTGTCTTCCTGATTGCGGAGGTATACCGCGTACGCCGTGATCAGCCCCCAACCGGCCCCGGTATCCCACGCGTTCTGGGTCAGGGCCTCCAGCCAGATGCGGGCGGAGAGCAGGTCGCTCCACTCCGGTGTGAACAGGAAAGCCAGCCCCTTCTCCGCACCCGGCAGCGTGATCGCGCGAAAAGCGAGCACGATTACCAGGACGAAGAGAGTGGGGATCAGAACGCGGGCGGCTTTCTCGATCCCGCGGACGCCAAACGCCACGACGGCCACGCCGAACCCCATGGCGATTCCGTGCGTGAGCACTGCCGCGCCGGAGCCCGCGTATCCCTCCCAGAATGCCGTGGCCGCCTCAGGCGAAGTCATGGGAATGCCGCTCGTGAGCGAACCCCACAGATAGCGGATGGTCCAGCCCATCACGACCGAGTAATAGAACATTATCGCGGTAGCCGTGAAGGCCACCCAGGCCCCCATCCAGGCGCTGCCGCGCCCGAGAAGCCGGGCGAAGGCGCCGATCGGCCCTCTTCTGGTTTCCCGGCCCATCGCGAACTCCACCAGGATCAGCGGAACCGACCACAGGAGAAGGAACACGGCCCAGGCGAACAGGAAGGAACCACCGCCGTTGTTAGCCGCGATGCGGGGGAACCGCCAGATATTGCCGGTGCCGACCGCCATGCCGAGCATGACCAGCATGGTTCCCCAGCGCGAGGAAAAGCGCTGATTCTCCTTCACTCTCCGACCTCCATTGCGGGTCGCGGGCGTGCTCCCGGCCTCGGCGCTTCGCTACATCCGTCGACGTTGCTCTCCAGCCAGCCGAGCAGGAGGCCATTGAAGCTGCCGGGCATCGACAGGTGCGAGCAATGCCCCGTTCCGGCCACCTCCTGGTACCTCGCCCCGGGCACCAACGCCACGATCTCATGCGACCAGGCTGGCGGCACATAGTGGTCCCGCGGACCCTTTAGGACCAGCGTCGGCGACTGAATCGAAGGCAGTTCCGGCCGCAGATCGATCTTCTTGAGCCGGTCCACACGGGCGTTCGACACGGACGACGGCACCGTTCGCGGACCCGTCCACAGGGCATAGTCGATGACCCTCTTGCTGCCCGGCGAGGCGTCGTAAATCCACACCTCGAGCCAGCTCCAGGCGCGAGCCAGTAGGCGGGTAACGACAGTGGGAAGGTACCGGGTGGTGGACATCGCCAGGGGCGCCAGCAGCGCTCGATTCAAGCCCACGTGGTCGTGGCTGATGCGCGCCAGCGTGTTGGACAGGACCAGACCCGCCACGCGTTCAGGGTACCGGATCGCGAAGCGCATGGCGATCGAGCCGCCGAGGCTCTGTCCGAGAAGGACGAAGCGATCGGAATCGTGCGTGGTCAATATATCCGCCGCCATTTCGGCCACGTCATCTACCATGCGGTCGAAGGTGTCCTCCGGAGTGAACTTCCGGCGGAGCGTCGCGCACACGACCTTCCTGCGGCGAGCCAGGGCCGGGACCTGATAGCGGAACGTTTCCTTCATGCCGTCGGCGCCCGGCACCAGTAAGATCGGGTGAGCGATCGGCGCCGAATCCATCTCCGCGGGGTCCGTGGGCCCGACGACCACGACGTCCACCGTCTCTCCGTCCGACAGGGTAAACGTCCGTTCGGGGAGGGGGGCGCCGTCGATTCCCAGGATTGGAGGGCGTACGAGA
>JBDHBK010000466.1:0-2513 GCA_039592635.1 Gemmatimonadota bacterium | reverse complement strand
ACGGCACCGGCTGCGCCCGCGGAGGCGGATACCGCCAGCGGGGGCAACCGATAACAAGAAAGGGCCGGCGAAAGGCCGGCCCTCCAGGGTATTCAGCGGCGTGGCCACCTGCTGGTGGCCGCCGATCTTCCCGCAGCTACATGCGCGAACGCAGGACCGAAGGGGCGCCCGAAACGACCGGACTGCGGCTGAACCACCGGCCGGTATCTTCGGGCCAGCGACCTTCACCCGGCGCGCAATGCGGCCCGTCTCCCCCGATGCCCATTCCCCGTCTCGAACCGCCGATCGCGGCGAGGACCGAGACGGGGCGGTCGTCGATGGGACGAAGCGCCTGCGCATTCTCATCGCCTGGCGCCACGAAAGCGGACACCGACGCGTAGGTCACGGCCGGATTCTCCTCGGCTTCCGGCTCGTCCAGGTTCTCCAGGAACATCACCGGCTGCACCGCGTTCGCCATGGCTGCGGTGAGCTTGGGTATCGACGGAATCGCCGCCATGGTCATGACGTCGGCCTGCTTCGGCGCCGCTTCGTTCTCGGGCTCGGGCGTCAGGACTTCCGCCACGTCCGCCAGCGGGGCGTCACTCTCAGGCATGTCGACGAGCTGGGCCACCGGCCGCTCGGCATCACCGTCGTCGGCTCCGCTCCAGGCGAAAAGGGCCGCCTGCAGGGCTACCACGACAACGAGGCCGACCACGAGGGCCACCCGGTAACGCTTCTCGATACCCGTTCTCTCACTCATCCCGCGACTCCCGATTCGATTCAACGATCGCGCTTTCGATCGAGCCTCGATCACCCATTGGACTCGGGCATTTTCAAACTTAATCCATCCTCGTCATGTCTACAAACCCTCCGGGGGACCTCGAGTTCCCGGTTACCGGCGCGGCGATATTTTTCGCAAACCGCCTCAGCGGCGGATATACTTGTGGTCATGTGCGGTCGGTTTACACTCGCCACTCCGGCCAGTGAATGGGCGGCGTTGTTCCGCCTCGATGAAGTCCCAACCGTAGAGCCTCGATTCAACATCGCGCCTACGCAGGACGTGGACGTGGTGCGGGCGCCTCCCGGCCTCAGGGAGCACCCCGGACTGCACCTCGCTCCCACCGGGTCACCGGTACCGCGGGAAGCCGCCAGGATGAGGTGGGGGCTGGTCCCCCGCTGGGCCCGGGAGGTCGGCAGCGGTCAGCCCCTGATCAACGCGCGATCCGAAACGGTTGCCGAGAAGCCTTCGTTCAGGGATTCGTACCGTGAACGACGCTGCCTGGTCGTGGCCGATGGCTTCTACGAGTGGCACGCAGCCGGCCGACGCAAGCAGCCCTATTGGATCGGACTGTCCGATGGCCGTCCGTTCGGATTCGCCGGACTGTGGGACCGATGGACGGCGCCGGATGGGAAGACGGTCGAGAGCTGCACGATCCTGACGACGGAGGCCAACGAAGCCTTGCGGGAGCTGCATGACCGCATGCCGGTGATCGTCGAGCCGGAGCACTTTGACGTGTGGATGGATCCCGACACGATCCCCTGGGAACTGGATCCGCTCCTCGCGCCGCACGACGAACAGGACATCCAGTTCTTTCCTGTCACGACGCGGGTGAACTACGTGGCGAACGATGACCCGCAGTGCATGGAACCGATGCAGACCCAGACGGAGCTGTTCTAGCCCGGGAATCAGTCTCCGGAGACGGCGACGGTTCTCGTCTCTCCTTCTCGAAGTTCCAGTTCCACGAAGCTCTCGAAGCCCCCCCGGATCGTCGGGCGCAGGGACGCGGCGACCGGTTCCCCGTCCACGGCCAGAGAATCGTGCGGACCCGCGAACACGGCCCGCCATCGTGTCCAGCTTCCCGATTGGTGCGTGAGGCGGGTCGATTCCCGCCCGTCGTGACGCAACCGCAGGGATCCGTCGAGGACCGGGACGTCGGAGAGATCCACCCACTCGACGTCGCGCGGAAGTCGTGATCGCGTCTCGACAATCTGCTCCGAAGCGAGAGGTCGGACGCCGGTCAACCACCGAACCACGCCCCCAACGGCGGTGAAGGGGTTCTCCGGGTAGTCGCGCCGCTCGAGCCCGGGGTCCATCTGAGCGAGTAGGAACCGGAACGCCTCCTCATCCCGCCCGTAGCGGTAGTGGGCCTCGGCCAGGTACGAGTTCTCCTCGACGTTCACTCCCGGCTCGAGATCCGAGAAGAGTACATCGGCGCGCTCCGGGGCCACGATCTCGAAATAGAGAGGGAAGATCTGCATCGAGGGAACGTGCGTCGTGTCGAATGCCCCGCCCGGGAGAACCGCCCCGTAGAATCGACCGTGTTCGGAACTCCACCACCGTTGGTTGTACAGGGCGCGCAGCCGGGCGGCCTCGGCCTCGCGCTTCTCGGCGCCGCTGACGTCGCCCGGTTGGTCGCGGGACCTGAGGATCCCGGCGTACGCCCGGTTCGCTGCGTATTGCGCGGCCACCAGGTCGCCGCCGGTCGCCGCCCGTGGACCTTCTCCTTCCCAATAGGTCGGAATGCCGCGGATCC
>JBDHBK010000465.1:0-2519 GCA_039592635.1 Gemmatimonadota bacterium | reverse complement strand
CACGTACACGAGGGCTGTCACCGAACCGGTGTGTACCTCACTCGGGACCCAGGATCGTCCGCTCCGCGTGGCCGTCGTTGGAGCCGGACCTGCCGGCTTCTTCACGGTGGAGGCCCTCCTCAAGGCCTCCGACCTCGTCTGTTCGATCGACATGTTCAACCGTCTTCCCACGCCGTACGGACTCGTTCGGGAGGGAGTGGCCCCCGACCACCAGTCGATCAAGAAAGTCACCGCCAAGTACGACCGCACCGCCAGGGAGCCGAATGTCCGATACTTCGGCAACGTGACGTTCGGCGACGACGTCGATCGGGATGATCTGCTGCATCACTACCACCAGGTCGTCTTCGCGGTTGGAGCCCAGTCCGACCGCGCCCTCGGGATACCGGGAGAGGACCTGGCGGGCAGCCATGCCGCGACGGAGTTCGTGGCCTGGTACAACGGACACCCGGACTTCGTCGACCGGACCTTCGATCTGTCTCACGCGAGGGCCGTCGTGGTCGGGAACGGAAACGTGGCGGTGGACGTGGCCCGGATCCTCGTGACCGACGCGGAGGTGCTCGCGAAGACGGATATCGCCGATCACGCCCTCGACGCACTGCGGCGGAGCCGGGTCCGGGAAGTCGTGATGCTGGGCCGGCGTGGCCCCGCCCAGGGCAAGTTCACCAGCGTGGAGTTGAAGGAACTGGGACGTCTGAAGGGAGTGGACGTGGTGGTGGACCCGGCCGATCTCGAGCTGGATCCAGCGAGTGCGGCGGAGGCGGAAGGGAGCCGTGTCGCGAGGCGGAATCTGGATATCCTGCATGAGCTGGCCGGCCGGGAGGGCGGCGTCGCTGGGCGCCGCCTGGTGCTCAGATTTCTGGCGTCTCCGACCGAAATCCTGGGGGCTGACGGTCGTGTCGGCGCGGTGAGAGTGGAATGCAATCACCTTGTCCCAACAGGGAGCGGAACGGTCCGCAGCGAGGGAACCGGCAGGATTGACACGGTGGAAGCAGGGCTCGTGCTGCGATCCGTAGGCTACAGGGGCGTCCCTCTTCCGGGGGTCCCGTTCGACTCCAACCGCCACTTGATCCCCAATCGGGCCGGGCGCGTCCTGGACGGTCCGGGTGGGACCGTGGTCCCGGGCGAGTACGTAGCCGGGTGGATCAAGAGAGGGCCGAGCGGGATCATCGGCACGAACAAGCCCGATGCGGTGGAAACCGTCACGGCCATGTTGGAAGACATCGAGAGCGGCGGAGGGCGAACCGCAGAGCGGCCCGGGCCCGAGGCCGTGACCGAGCTGTTGAACGGCCGCGGAGTGCGCTTCGTCACCTTCGAAGACTGGCAGAAGCTGGACGAGGCCGAGACGCTGGAAGGCGAGAAGCAGGGAAGACCTCGCGTGAAAGTCGTCCGGGTCGAGCGAATGCTGGATATCATGGGCAGATAGGAGGATCCATGGAACTGCGATCGCTGGGCCGCGGCGCCCCGGACGTCACCTGCGTTGGATTCGGTGGCATGCCGATTTCCATCGCGGGTCGACCTGGGGCAGGCGACTCCGTCCGCGTGGTACTCTCGGCTCTCGACGCCGGTGTGACCCTGATCGACACCGCGGACGTGTACTGTCTGGATGACGACGACATCGGACACAACGAGCGCCTCGTGGCGCGGGCTCTGAAGGAATGGTCCGGCGATTCGGACAGCATCGTGGTGGCGACGAAAGGGGGCCTGAGGCGGCCTGGAGGCCGGTGGGAGAGCGACGCGAGGCCAGAGCACCTGAAGAAGGCTTGCGAGGCTTCTCTCGTGGCCCTCGAAGTCGATACGATCGACCTGTACCAGTTGCACGCACCAGACTCCGCGGTACCGCTCGAGGACAGCGTCGGCGCACTGGCCGACCTGCACGTGGAGGGCAAGATCAGGGCCATGGGCCTGTCGAACGTCTCGGTGGCTGAAATCAGGCGAGCCGCGGCGATCATGCCCGTTACGAGCGTGCAGAATCGACTCAGCCCCTTCTTCCGCGAGGCTCTCGACGAAGGCGTAGTCGAGTATACGACCCTCGAAACCATGGGCTTTCTGGCGTACAGTCCGGTCGGTGGCGGCAGGCTCAACCGCAAACTGCCCGATCACCCGGTGGTATCGGCGATCGCGCGATCGCGCGGAGTGTCGACCCACGCCGTCGTTCTGGCCTGGGTGTTGGGGCGCGCGCCGAACGTGATCGTGATTCCGGGCGCGCGCACCGAGGCTCACGTGCGGGATTCCGTGACGGCGGCGGAGGTGCAGCTGACGGACGATGAAGACCGGGCGATCGAGGCGGCTGAATTCTCGATCGCCTGAGCGATGAGGCGGTGACGGCGAATCACGTCGGATCTTGCAGGCGACAACTTTATCGGAGGTCAGCATGAACAAGCAGACGGCACTCCTGGCAGGCGTTGCGGTGCTGGTGTTGGCGGCATGCTCGAGCAATCCCATGCCGGGAGAGAAGGGCTATCCGTACAACATGACGGGCATCTACGAGACCTCCGTCGAGGCACTGGGCACCGTATACG
>JBDHBK010000464.1:0-2532 GCA_039592635.1 Gemmatimonadota bacterium | reverse complement strand
ATTCACATCGGGAAAATCGACTACGATCTGGCGATCGAACCGGCCCGGACGGAGAAGAGCGGGATCCAGAACGTCAGGTCGATTCGTGGCCGCCAGGAGGATCACTCCCTCGTTGGACTCGAAACCGTCCATCTCGACGAGGAGCTGGTTCAGGGTCTGCTCTCTCTCGTCGTGACCGCCCCCGAGCCCGGCCCCCCTGTGCCGCCCTACGGCATCGATCTCGTCGATGAAGATGATGCACGGGGCGTGAGACTTACCTTGCTCGAACAGGTCCCGGACGCGGCTCGCGCCGACTCCAACAAACATCTCGACGAAGTCTGACCCGCTCATCGAGAAGAACGGCCTGCCCGCTTCGCCGGCGACCGCCCTGGCGAGCAGTGTCTTGCCGGTACCCGGGGGCCCAACCAGCAGAGCCCCCTTCGGAAGCCGCCCCCCAAGCTTCCGGAACTTCGCAGGATCCTTGAGGAACTCGATGATCTCCTCGAGCTCTTCCTTGGCCTCATCGGCTCCGGCGACGTCGGCGAAGGTGACCTGCGGCGTATCTCCCGTGAGCAGCTTGGCCTTCGACTTGCCGAAGCTGAAAGCCCGCGAGCCGCCCGCCTGCATCTGTCGGAAGAAGAAGAACCACAGGCCTATGATCAGGATCCACGGGAGAACCGACACCAGGTAACTCACCCAGTTCGCGCCTGTCTCCTCCGCGTTGACTTCGACCCCCACAGCCCCCAACTGATCGATGAGCTCCTGGCTGGCTTCCATCGGAAGCAGCGTGTGAAACTGGTCCACCGGCTGACCATCGACCTGCATTGGCGTTCTCAGTTCGCCCTCGACCTTGCGCGTCTCCGAGAACGTGACCGATCGAATATTGTCGGCCTCCAGCTGCTCACGGAACTCGGTGTACGTGAGTTCGCGCTCCAACTGGCGGCTGGTCTCCATCACCTGGAATATGGCCAGCGGGATCAGGATCACGAGCGCCCAGAAGGACGCCGTGCGCAGAAAGCGCGACGTCTTTTGATCCTTGTTCCCGTCGTCCGGGCTCGTCATTGCCACGTCAGTCCTTCCTGTGCGTTTGCATCAGTGCCTCAAATGCTGGCCACGAAGGGGAGATGTCGGAAGTCCTCGGCATGGTCAAGCCCGTAGCCGACCAGGAAGTCCGTCGGAGCGTCGAATCCCACCCAACGCGGTTCCAATGTCAAGCCCTCAGCGATGTGCTTGTGAAGCATGGCGCACAGTTCGATCGAGGCGGGCGACCGGGCCTCCAGCGCCCGCGCCAGCCGGTTGATCGTATTGCCGCTGTCCACGATGTCCTCGACAAGGATGATGTGTCGTCCTTCGATCGGCGCCGTGGGGTCATAGAGGAGCTTGACATCCCCGGACGTCGTCGTGCCCGCACCGTAGCTCGATGCCACGATGAAATCCACGTGCAGGGGTCGATCGATGTGGCGAACCAGGTCGCTCAGGAAGATGAACGATCCCTTCAGCAGCCCGAGAACCAGAACGTCGGCGTCGGGTCCGTAGTGCTCGCTGATCTCGGCACCCATTTCACGGACGCGGCCGGCGATGGCCTCGGCACTGAAGACGACACTCTTCAGCTCCCGACCTCCGGTACGCGCCATCAGCCCGGCTTCCGTCAGGTACGGCGCTCCAGCCCGCGCATGGTCATTCATATCTCAACTCGAACTCCAACAAGGAATAGTCGCCTCCTGGGCCGAGGTTCGACTCGGCCGTGGCCAGCCCTTCGACCCACAAAACGTTGCCCGACCGGTCGGCGAGAACCGGAAGGCGGGCCCTCTCGCTCAGGGGAATCC
Source organism: Gemmatimonadota bacterium (assembly GCA_039592635.1). Classification (GTDB taxonomy): domain Bacteria; phylum Gemmatimonadota; class Gemmatimonadetes; order Palauibacterales; family Palauibacteraceae; genus Benthicola. The sequence goes on along the minus strand of JBDHBK010000464.1, from coordinate 727 downwards.
GGCGGTCGCCAAAGAGCTTCTTGAGCTTCCGCGTTCCGCCTGCGAGCCGAATCCTGTCGCCGTCTCTCCAACCCCGGAACATTAAGGGATAATGCCCCGGGGACACAGCCACGGCAATCCGCTCGGGACGCGGTCCCTCGCCTGATACGGGCCTCCAGCGCACCCGTAGCGCCCGCTCTCCGATCCGCACGGTACCGGCACCCGTACATTCCCGCACCGGCAGCGCGTCCGGAGCCGGTTCCGCGCCTTCACGCCTGATGATGATGCGATCGTACTCCCTCGCCGTCTCGAGGCCGCCACCGAGGTTCACTCGCCCTCCGCTACGGCCCTCGCTGATAAACTCCACACCGGCACGGGTTCCTCCCGCCGTGAGCGCGACCCCACCGGCTCGGGCCAGACGTCGGAGGGCCACCGCCAGGATCTCGGGCCCGCCCCGGATAAGGCCCGTGCGGCACAATTCAACTCGCCCGGGTCCGGTGGGTCCCACCGCCGCTTGTTCAAGCAACCGGGCAGCGGCACGCTCGTTCAGATCCCGGGCCCGGGAAGCCGCCTCGCCCAGAGAGACCAGACGCTGCGTGGCTCCCGGGGCCAGACGTTCCATCTCCGGGAGAGCGTCGGTCCGCAGTCGCGCCCGTGCCCAGCGTCGATCGGCGTTGGACGGGTCGACGATCCACGCCACGCCGACGCTCTCCAGGTAAGCGGAAAGGGATCGGCGACGGAAGGGCAG
>JBDHBK010000463.1:0-2534 GCA_039592635.1 Gemmatimonadota bacterium | reverse complement strand
GTGTCCTATGATCACCCGCTCCTCGCAGTCTTCCATCCACCTCAGGCCGTAGCCGTAGGCGGTCGCTGACGGGCACTCCCGGCCACTCGGGTATCGGAAACCGGGCATCAGGGATGCAAAGCGCCACGGTTGGTGCATCTCACGGAGCGAGCTTCGCTTCAGCGGTCCGTCGTCCGGATCACTGCGGGGCGGCCACGCCGACAGATGTAACGCGACGTATTTCGCGAAGTCCTCGATCGATGTGATCAGCCCCCCCATGGCACCAAACGCCCCGTGATGCTCGAGCGGGACATTCACCCACGCTTCATCGACCCAGTCGTAGCCGAGAACCAGGTCGTCCGGGGAGGCACTCTCGTACTCCCACACGGTACGGGTCATCCCCAGTGGCTCGAAAATGTGGATCCTGGTGTAGTCTCGATAATCCGTCCCGGAGACGACCTGCACGATCTGCCCGAGGAGCGCGAAACCGAGATTGCTGTACTCGTACTCGATTCCGGCCACGTTCGAGAACGATATTCCGCCTTCGATCAGACCCATCAGCTCGGCGTCCGAGTCTGCCAGTTGCCGGTCGCCCCACGGGTTGTCTTCCGGAAACCCGGCGGAGTGGGTGAGCAGGTGCCGAATCGTGATGTCGGGCGCATCGGTGGTCAGGTAGGTGAGAGCCCTGGTCTCAGGCAGGTAATCGGTAATCGAATCGTCCAGACTAAGCCTTTCCTGGTCTCGCAGCTGCAGGATGGCCATCGCCGTGACGCTCTTGCTCATGGAGGCGATTCGAAACAGTGAAGTCGTCCGAGCGGGAGCCATCGTTTCCAGGTTCGCGTATCCGAAGCCCTCGGAGTAGATCAACTGGCCGTCCAGGACCACACCGTAGGCGAAGCCGGGCATGTGCCGCCTTTCGGCGTATTCGCGAAACTTCTGGTCGACGGTGGCCGCAGTAGCCGCGAACTTTTCGGCCCGGTCGGGGTCGGTGAAAGCGGGTACGGTCTGGGCCTGCAACGGTGCGGCGAGGATCAGGCCCAACATGAAATAGCGCATCAGGTCTCCGGTCTGTTCGTTGTGCGTGGCCGAGGAGCGATCGGCGTGTGCTCCACTACCCCTCCAGAAGCTGGCCATCGACGACAGACATTCGCATGTCACATCGATGCAGCCCCGGCGCATATCCGTTTTCCAGGACTCCGATCGTCGAGAAGCCCAGTCTCTCGTAGAAGCCGGCCGTATGCTGGCTCGTGTGCAGGGAAATCTCACGGACGCGAGCATCTCGAAAGCTCCGTTCGATCCGCAGCTGCGTCAGACGCCGACCGATGCCACGGCCGTGTAGATCGCTGCGGACTATTCCCCAACACAGATCGGCCGATCCATCGTCCCGGCTGATTGCGTATCCACCACACGCGGCCACCCGCCCACCCCGTGTCACGAGAACCACATACGGACCCGGCAGCTCGTGCAAGAAGGACCGGAACTCGTCACGCTCGTTGGGCGTGAAGAACCTCGGGACGTTGCTGTCGAATACTTCCAGGCACGCCTTGAGATCCAGTGGCGAATAATCGCGGATCATCACTCCAACCGGCCCGGGCGACTTCTCGCTTACTTCATCGATTCGTTCGGTCATCGTCACAGGACTGCGTCTTCAATGGCTGACTCTCGCCACCGGGCCGCGTGTTCGACTCCCTGCCTCCCCGCACTCTCACCCCCCGCGTAGATCACCTCGTACAGCTGGTACTGATCGCGTGCTCCGGTCTCGGCGGCGGCGAAGCCGGCGAGTGACTCAGCACTAACTCCGAGCCGCATACGTATACCAAGCAACTGTCGCCGGGCCATGATGGAATCGATCACGCGAAAGATGAACAGGGCCAGCGGCGCGGTGAACCCGGAGGCATCCGCCGACATGCGGCTGACCAGGCGCGTGCCTTCACCTTCCCCATCCAGCACAAAACTGGAGACAAGCCGGGCTGGCGCTCCAGCGAACGGCGCGCCGTCGACCCACCACGCGACAGACCGCCCGGGGTCCAGGTGGCGCAGGTATCCTATGGCCGTAGCATCTCCCAGGACCGGCTCGGGTATCCATGACACGACATGCCGCGCCGATGTCTTTCTGCCGTTATCCAGCCAGTCGACGCTGTACCAGCCGGCGCCGCGCCCCAGTTGGGCGATCCACGGCCATACCTTCTCGGGAGACGCCTCGATCGATATGGCCCGGGTCATGGCCACCCTGGTCCGCGGGCCGCCCGAAAGATAGTCGTCGCCGGGCATCGCCCGGTCGCGCTCTGCCGGAGTGGATCCCCACCCCATGCCCCAAGGCAGCAGGGCCGAAACAGCGGCGAAACCGATAAGGACAACCAGCAGGGGTGTGACCCAATTCATGACTCCATCTGCATCAGTTCGACGGGAGCCCCGTTGTCGACCACGAACGCCACCCGTACTCCCGGCGACGGGCTGTTCGGCTCGATGAGCACTTCCCTGCCTTCCAGGGCTGCCTCCAGGTCGTCCACCTCGAAGGCCACGTGGGGCACCCGTTGGACCAGGTCCGGGATCGG
>JBDHBK010000462.1:0-4309 GCA_039592635.1 Gemmatimonadota bacterium | reverse complement strand
GAAACCGACGCGAATCGGCGGTACGTCGGCGGTCGTCGGGATGAGGTAGTTGGTGAGCTGGGCGTTCTGCAACGCTCCGTCCGCCCACTTGCACTCCTCTAACAGCGACCAGCCCAGAGCCTGCACCACACCGCCCTGGATCTGACCGCGAGCCAGGGTCTCGTGAAGCACCCGGCCGATTTCCTGTACGGCCACGAAGTCACGCACCCGAACCGCGAAAGTGCGCAGATCGACCTCGATGTCGGCCACGTAGGCGCCCCAGGCGAATGCTCCGTAGGCGTCCCCCCGGTACGCTTCGTCGTCCCACTCGATATGCTCGGGCTGTCGGTACTTTGCCCTCCCGACGAGGTCCTGACCCGGGTGGGCTTCGTGCCAGTCTTCGATCGCCCGGAGCAGGACCCCTCCGTTCGCGTCAGGTCCCAGCCCGACCGCGTGTCGGAGGTCATCGCACGCCACTTCCAGCAGACCCCCCACCACCATGACGGTTCGGGATGCCACCGTGGGGCCGCTGTTCGGCACCCTCGCCGTGTCGGCCGGAGCGATCACCACGGACTCGGCGGGGACCCCAAGCCGGTCGCACACGAGCTGGGTGAATACCGTCAGCGTGCCCTGGCCCATCTCCACGTTCGCGGTGCGGGCCTCGATCCGACCGTCAGGAAGACCGGCCACGTGGACCTCGGAGTCGAGGAACACCTCTCCAGCTCCGGTGAATCCCGCTCCGTGGAAGAACGTCGCCAGACCAATGCCTCTCCGCCGGGTCGGCTCGCTTTCATTGAAGTCGGCGTGTTCCACACTGCGCTGGCGGAAGTCGGACATCTCCAGCGCCCGTTCCATGACCTCGATCCGGTCCGCGCCATCCCGTATGACCTGGCCGGTAGCCGTCGCATCTCCGTCACCAATCAGGTTGACCCGCCGGATTTCGACCGGATCGATCCCGAGCTCTGACGCGATCCGGTCCATGTGCCTTTCGCAGGCGAACTGGCTCTGTGGCGCCCCGAAACCGCGGAACGCGCCAAACGGAGGCGAGTTCGTGAACATGGCCCGGCCGTCGATTCGCACGTTGTTGCACGCGTACGGGCCTGCTGCGTGGATGATCGACCGGCTGAGCACCACCGGCGACAGCGTCACGTAGGCGCCCCCGTCCAGGACGACCTCGATGTCCTGCGCGAGAAGGCGGCCGTCGTGGTCCACCCCGGTGCGGTGCCGGATTCGGGATGGGTGTCCGCCCGGTCGTAGATCAGCTTGACCGGCCGGCCGGCCTTCATGGTCAGCAAAGCCGCGTGGAGCGCGATCCCGGAGGGGAACTCCTCCTTTCCTCCGAATCCGCCGCCCGTCGCGGCCTGGATGATCCGGACGGTTTCGCGAGGCCGTCCCAGCGCATGCTCGAAAGCGTCCACGATGTAGTAGGGGCACTGCATCGAGCCTGCGACGGTGATGACGCCCTCGTCGTCCCAGGCGAGCATGCCTTGAGTCTCCAGGTACACGTGCTCCTGGGCGCCGGTCTCGTACACCCCTTCGATCACGCGCGGAGCTTCCGCGAGTGCCCGTTCGACTTCCCCCTTCTCGATACGGAGACGCTTGAGGACGTTGTCGTCACCGTACTGGATCTGTTCCGGAAGGGGATCGACTCGGAAGTCCAGCGCGGGCGGCTCGGGGTCGACCTCGATCACTACGGCCGCAACGGCGCGCCGCAGGGCCTCTCTCGAGGGGTGGGCCAGGAGCAGAACCGGCTCGTGCCGGTGGCGGACGCGATTCACCGCCAGTACGGGCTGGTCTTCTTCGATCAGGAAGACCGAGTTCGCTCCGGGGATGTCTCGATGATCGACGACCGTGCACTCCGACCAGTCCACCGCGTCACCGAACCTGATCCCGCGAATCCGCCCCCGCGAGACGGGACTTCGGACGGTAGCCCCCCACAGGCAGCCTTCGACCACGAGGTCGTCGACGTACAACTCACGTCCGGTGAGTTTGGAGAGGCCCTCGACGCGCTTCACGTCAGCCTTCCTGCCCGGGTTCGATGTCCACGGCGCCGCCGCGGTCGGACAGGTTAAGTGTGTGTCCTCACAGGCCGATGGGCAATAAGGAACGACCTGCGGCTCGGTCGCTGGTTCGAGGCCCGTCGCCCGCCTAGCTTGGTGGCGGACGATACGACTCCACACATCCGGGGAGATGCAGGATGAGTGGCCGGACAAAAGAGGACTTCCTGCGAGAAGCCATACGCGTCGCTTCGGACAATGTCGCCAGCGGTGGCGGCCCATTCGGGGCGATCGTCGTGCGCGATGCCGAGGTAGTCGCCCGCGCGGCCAACCGGGTGACGGCGAACAACGACCCCACGGCACACGCCGAGGTCGAGGCGATACGCGAGGCGTGCCGGGTCCTGGGGACGTTTCAGCTGGAGGGATGCGAGATCTACAGCAGCAGTGAACCCTGCCCGATGTGCCTCGGCGCCATCTACTGGGCCAGGCCAAAGGCCGTGTACTTCGCCAACGGCCGTGACGTGGCTCTCGCGGCGGGCTTCGACGACGATCACATCTACGAGGAATTCCTGCTCGCGCCGGAGGAGCGGCGATACCCGGCGACTCGCCTCGAAATCGATGGCGCCGACGAGCCGTTCCGCCGCTGGGCCGCCAAGGCAGACCGGGTCGAGTACTGAGAGAGAGGTGCGAGGCGTGTTGAGTACGGACGCCGGAGACCAGTCTTGATGACACACGCGGACACCCGCGGGGATCGCATCCTGGAGATGTTCGCGGCTACCCTGATGTCGATTGCCACGGTAGCCACTGCGTGGTGCGCCTACCAGTCGGCCGAGTGGGGTGGAGAACAGGCGTTTCTGCTTGGAGAGTCGCAGAGAGCGGGTCGCGAGGCGGATCTCCAGGCGGCGCTGGCCGAGCAGAAGCGAAGCCTCGACGTCGCCGTGTTCATGGAGTGGATCAACGGTATCGCGACGGACAACGAGCGGCTGACGGAGTTCTACGAGGAGCGTTTCCCACCGAATCTCGGTATAGCCGTCGAAGCCTGGCTTGCCACGGAGCCACGGACGAACCCGGACGCGCCGCCCCACCCGTTCGCGATGGAGGAATACAAGGTCTCCGAGGACTCGATCGCCGCGCGAGCCGCCCTGGAATCGGAAGCGAAGTGGGCGGAAGCGCGCCAGGCGGATGAGAACGGAGACCGCTTCGTCCTGCTCACGGTGATCTTTGCTTCTGTGCTGTTCTTTGCTGGTATCGAGCAGAAGTTCAGGGATCGCAAGGTGCGAACGGGCTTGCTGGTGATCGGCTCGCTGCTCTTCCTCGGCGGGTTGATCGCGATGCTGACCTACCCGCTCCACCTGGGCTGAGCGAGAGTCCGCGGGCGAGGTGGGCTGCCCGCACCTGCCTTTGCGATCGCGGCATCGGAGCCGCATCTTTCGGCGCGTGGGACCCACGTGTGTTTTCCGGCGGAACCCGCGATTCGGACGCGCAGGTTCCTTTCCGCAACCTGATAGGCACAGAAACGATGAACGACCAGATTCTCGACCTGCTCGGCGACGATGCTTCCTTCCTGCTCAACCATGAATGCAAAGGGATCGCCAGGGAGCGAATTCACGCCCCCGGCCCTGACTTCGTGGACCGGGTGTACGCGCGGTCCGATCGGAATAACCGGACGCTAGGAAACCTGGAGTGGATGTTCCAGCACGGCCGGCTCGCGCCGTGGCATCCACGTTCGGCGTGCTGGGGTCCGTGGCGCGGCAGTACGCGCACAAAATCCCGTTCCTGGTGAAGATCAACCACAACGAGTTGCTGACCTACCCCAACACGTTCGACCAGGTGTTCTTCGGGTCCGTGCAACAGGCACACGACATGGGGGCCGCCGCCGTCGGGGCGACGATCTACTACGGCTCCGAGGAAAGCAACCGACAGATCGTGGAGGTTGCCGAGGCGTTCGCCTACGCGCACGAGCTGGGCCTCGCCACCGTCTTGTGGTGTGTCACGATCCAGGCCGATATCATCAAGCAGAAGCTGCCCGAGAACAACGGCGGCTATCTGGCCCTCAACGAAGGTGGGACGAGTTTCGGGAAGTTCGACAAGCGGATCTACGACGAACTCACCTCCGACCACCCGATCGACCTATGTCGCTACCAGGTGGCGAACTGCTACATGGGCCGGATCGGATTGATCAACAGCGGTGGGGCGTCGGGTGACAACGACTTCGCTGACGCGGTCCGCACCGCCGTGATCAACAAGCGAGCCGGCGGCACGGGCCTCATTTCGGGTCGCAAGGCATTCCAGCGTCCGATGGCCGAGGGGGTCAAGCTCCTGAACCACATCCA